>JALVWL010000188.1 GCA_027034965.1 Candidatus Omnitrophota bacterium | reverse complement strand
CAGCAGGGAAAGAGGCCATCAAAAAGGCCCTGCCTACAAGGGCCGGGTTAAATACATTCCTGCCGATTCCTCCAAACACCTGTTTGCCAATCGCTATCGCAAACACGCTTCCCAGGGCAGCCATCCAGAGAGGCAGGCCTGCCGACACATTAAACGCAAGCAATAGACCAGTCACCGCAGCACTCCCGTCCAGCACAGTAATCCTTCTCTTTGTCAGATACTGGATGACAAACTCCGTCCCCATCGCTGCAGCGATACAGACAAGCATCAGATACAGGGCCCTTATCCCAAAGACCCACACGCTTACAGCAGCAGCAGGCAATAGACTAACAAACACCCACCACATAATAGTGGGAATGGTCTCCCTATCCCTTATATGGGGTGAACTTGACATCACGAACATATTCTATTTCTCCTGCGATAATTCCTTCTCTAATTTCTCCAATCCTTTTTTAACTGCCCTGAGAACTGCAGAAGAGGAGATTGTTGCACCGCTTATGGTCTTGACCTCAACCAAAGTCTTTTTATCCTTCCCCAAAAACTGCTCTAGGAACCAGGGCATCTTAGGCGCGCTCTGGCCTTCTTTCCCTTTTATCTTATCCCAGATAGTAGAATCCGCTCTTACCTCAACTATGCGCGTACCCAGTCCAGGGGTCTCGTTTTGAGAGAGGACCTTTATCCCGGTTATCCTGCCTCTTTTATCCACTCCCACCATTAGCACTATCTCACTGGAATATCCCTTTTCGCTCGTCTTAAAGGCATAACCTACGATCCCGCCCTGCTTATCCTTTCCTATATAGTAATCTCCTTCCTTCGACTTCTCGAAAGACTCTGCACCAGGTAGGACATAATACATAGCCGAACTGGCGGCCTTTTCCTTTTGCTCTTCCACAAGTGGTTGGGTCTTTGCATAGACAAAGGAAAGCAGACCCGCTGAGACAAGACAGACCAATCCTAGGACCAATACGAAATAAAAGAGCTCACCCTTCCTGGACTCCAGCAACCCCCTCATACAGCTCTTCTCCTCGCCAGAAACTTTCCCTTCTTTATCCACTGCACAATAGGCCGTTTCGCCGGACAGACATAGGTACATACCCCGCACTCAATACAATCCATCAGGCCGTACTCCTTAGAAAGTTCCACCTTACCCCTCTCCAGGGCTAAACCCATATCCGCAGGCATAAGCCCCATTGGGCAATGGTCAACACAACGGCCACAGCGTATACAACACTCCCAGTCATCTGAATAAAATGTAGAGCGCTCAGTCAGGGCCAGTATTGCACCAGTACCTTTTATCGCCGGCATATCCAGGGAAGACACTGAGAAGCCCATCATAGGCCCTCCGAGTATCACCTTCCTGGTCTCATCCTTTATCCCTCCGCAGAAGTCCAGTATCCACTCAAAACTCATCCCTATCCTGATCTTGACATTCTTAGGGGCATTAACACCATCACCTGAAATGGTTGTAATCCTCTCATATAGGGGTTTCCCCTTAGACAGAGCCTCATATATGGCAAACAGCGTAGCTACATTATGCACAACCACCCCTATATCCGATGGGAGTCCTCCAAGAGGCACCTCTCGTCCAATGGTATTCTTTATCAGCTGCTTCTCACCGCCCTGGGGATAGAAAGACTTCAATGGGATCACCTCTATGTCCTTAACAGACCTCTCGGCTATATACTTGCGCAATTCCTTTATCAATTCCCTATTGTGATCCTCGACGCCAATAACCGTCCTTTCTGCGCCAGTCAAATACATTGCAATCCTCATTCCTGCAAAGACTCCATCCATCTCGTCTAAAAACAACCTAAGGTCAGAGGTAATGTAGGGTTCACATTCCGCGGCATTGACTACCAAAACATCTATGGAATTCTTGGGCTGGAGTTTCACATAAGAAGGAAAGGTTGCCCCTCCCATACCGACAATTCCGGCCTCTCGGATTTGGGCAATCAATTCATCTTTTGGAAGAGAAAGTATCTCATCCAGGCTGCGGTCCAACTGCTTATAGCCGACCCGATCTTGTCCGTCGTTTTCTATCAATACACCAAGGGCCCTGCCAAATATTGGATGCAGTCCCTGCCTTATTGCCTTCACCTTTCCAGAAACAGGCGAATGTACTGGAACAGCAATAAAGGCATCTACATCGCCTATCTTCTCCCCCAGACCAACTTCCTGTCCCACCTTTACCAACGGCTCGCAGGGCCTGCCAATGTGCTGGACTAGGGGGACAAATACCTCTTTAGGAAGAGGGATCACCTCCACAGGCATGTGTTCTGTATAGTGTTTATTCGCCTCTAATTTGATCATAATCAAAAATTAAGAATGAAGGATGGAGCATGGAGAATGAAGAATTCTTTTCATTAATGAAAAAACATCTCACTAAACAAAAATCCTCCCTGCTTCATTCTCCCTTCTCTATCCTCAATACTTTGTGCGTTTTTAGTTTTTAGTTTTTAGCTATTTACATCCTTTGAATTAAGGACATTATAATACAGGTTTTCATATCTTTCCACCATCAAGTTTTCACTAAACTGTCCTGCCATCTTATTTGCCAATCTCGAAAGCTGTAAAAATCCATCTCTATCACTAAAATATATCCCCGCCATCTCTTCCAATCCTCTAACAGCATCCTCAATATCTACTTTACTCACAATCCTTGTGCAATCGCTACTGCCGATATCCGCCAAAGACACATCTGAACCGACGATAACAAGCCCATTACACAAAGACTCTAGGACAACCATTGGCAGGCCTTCTCTAAAAGATGGCAGAAACAGGCAGTCTATCTCTTTATATAACCCTGGCATCTGCTCGGCAGGGACCTTGCCGAATAATTTTATCTTATCCTTATAAGCAAACGAACTCAGTTTGGTTTCAATCAATCCCTTAAGCGAACCATCTCCTATCATCCAACACTCCAGCCTGTCCTTAAAATTCGAGGCTTCAATAAAACGACTAAATGCTTCAAGCACAAACAGGACATTCTTTTCACGCTCTAGCCTGCCGACAAAGGCAACGACAAATTTATCATCCAATGCCTTTGGTCCTAATACTCTGCAATCTATTCCATTGGGGATATAAACGCATTTGCTTTTAGGCAGAAACATCTTCTCAAAGTCGCGCATTAGATTTCTGGATACACCCACTACCCTATCAGCAAATCTAACAATAAACTGGTCTATTCTGTCATAAAAGGCAGACTTTAAGTCAGTTGCACCCCAACAATGGGCAGTTACAAGCCAGAGACTTTTATCCCTGCCAAACAGAGCATAAAAATCCGCCTTGTAGTTATGGGAATGGACTATATCTATGTCTTCATCCAAGATTATCTGCCTTATACGGCCTGCTATACTCCAATCCAGGGGTCCGGCAGAGGTTATCTTTAGCACAGGAACATCTAACTCAGAGAGATATGCCTCAAATTCATTAGGCCGGGAAAAGGAGTCAATGACTCCAACTAGGACCCGATGACCGCGCTGCAAAAGCCCTTGGGACAGCCTTGCAACAACCCTTTCGGCACCATAGAGCCTATTAGAACTAATCAGATAAAGGATAGAAAGGTGCTGTGATTTCATAAAAATAGAAAAATCAACCCGAATTATGCATTAGAATTCTTTACTTTCCATCGCTTGGTTAATCAAACATTTCTTTTCTCATCTAAAAATAAGCATGAAGAATGGAGCATGGAGAATGGAGGAAATTTTTTATTAAGAAAGAAAAATATCCCAGTAAATAAGAATCCTTCATGCTTCCTTCTCCCTTCTTCATCCTCAAAACTCGAGTTGTGGTTTTTAGTTTTTAGTTTTTAGCTTTGAGTTTTTAGTTTTTTCATTTGTCCCACAACGAGTTCCATTATATCACAAATCCCTATTGCATAATTTGGGATAAAAATAGAAAAAATAGACTACAAATCTACAATGTCGCCAGAATCCATTAATAAGTTAATTGGGCTAATTTCAAAAGGAACATCAATAATCGTCTGAATAGTCATCAGAGATACTGGCCTCATCCAAAGGCAGAGATACCGACAACTTTGGCAAGACATCGTTCATGGAATTCACTGAGACTGCCTCTATCTTGCCTGCCACCGGATCAACTATCCTGGCATTTACAAAGATAAACAGGTCCTTCTTTATATTCACTGTCGTCTTCCTCGTAAACAGGGTCCCCAAAACAGGCAGATCTGAAAGAAGCGGAACGCCTATGTTATTCTCATACTGCTTATCCCTCATTAAACCGCCAATAACGACTGTGTCACCACTCTTTATCATAACCTGCGTCTCTGCCTCCCGCACATCCATTATCGGATAGCTGACCGCATTTCCAGTAGTCAACTCTGATATACCTAGATCCAGCTCTCCACTCTTTTCCACCACTGCTGGATGGAGGATCATATTTATATACTTATTATCACAGATCTGCGGGACAACATTCAATTGCACACCAATATCCTGATAATATTCCAGATTCACCTGGATGCTCGTGGTTCCATTACTCAACTCCTTATCAACACTGACAATCGGGAACTTTGTACCGACAAGGATGCTTGCTTCCTGATTGCTTATTGTCAATATCTTTGGAGCGGACAGGACATTGGCATCGGCTAGCTCTTCCAATGCACGCAAAGCGGCCTTGAATTTATTCCCAGTCAAGTGCGAGAACACAAATCCGAACCCAGCCGAAACCAGGCCAGTATTTGAAACCGCTGAAGGTGACTCATAATAAGAAGGCGCAACATCCAGGGCCCCGAGTATGCCGGCAAGAGAATCCCTAGCGCTACCCGCCTTACTGGAAACTTCCATATAAGGAGTCGAATCATCCCCTGTAACCAGCTCCATCCCAAGGTCGTAGAGCTTGTGCCAATCGGCCTCTACGATATTTGACTCTATCAAAATCAACTTCGAAGGATGGTCTATATCTTTTAGAACAGCACCGACCTTATCCAGCACAGACTTAATATCCGTAACTACCAACTTCTTGGAACGGCTTTTCCTCTCCTTTTCCTTGCGTTCTGTCTTCTCTACCTTCCCTTTATCCTGGCTGGCCACGAACTTCCATCCCCCAAGATAGGTAATCTCTAATATCTCGGCAGTACCCCGAGGAGATAGCAAACTCTCTACAACCTTCAAGGCATCGCCTGCATCTATATATTTCAGAGTAAATACGCGCGTCTCTACTTCCTTGACCTGGTTTAGTTCCATCTCTTTCTTTTTTCGCTCTATAATTTTTTCTAAAGGTTTTATCACTACTGTTCGCTCACCTTCTATTTCATAACCATAGTCATAAGCTTTAACAATCGTTTTTATTGCCTTTTCCCAGGGAATATTTCTAAATGTAATGCTAGATATAGTAGCATCTACCTCCGGAGACACAACCAGATTAATACCCGCATCTTCGGCAATGGTCCTCAAGGCATCGGCAAGGAGCATACCACTGCCAAAGGTAACAGTAATTAAGCCAGAGTCCTCTTCCTCTGCTTCACTCGAAGTAGTCGAAGATTGGGAATCCTTTTCAACATTAGAAACAGCGGCTTTCTCAACAGAAGTCCCCTTTTGCGCATCTTCTTCTGCCCGTAGATATGGCACAGAAAGGAAACAGATAACAAATAAAGAAAGTAGGAAAAATAGAAATCTTCTAGGATACATTACCCCCTCCTTTTCCCCCAATTACTAAACAGCCTCTATACCAGTATAGCAATATATCCAGGGCTTATCAATGCTTTTTACGCTTTATGCTCAATTCGTACTTTTCCTTCCCGTCCGATAAAATAACCTTATCTGGCGTGATGTCTTCGATAACAAATCCAGCTACCCTGTCCCCCACCTTGTACAACTTATTCTCTATAACTGCCTTTGACTTGCCTTTATCCTTATAGATAATCCCCTGAAGCATAAGGGCAACTACCTTTTTCCCGCTTTCTTCATCCTCCCTAAACAGGACACGACCATCTCTATCTACGACTGGTATCATAGGGTCCTTTTTCCCATGCGCATCGTACTCAAAACCATACCCTAGTCCCACTCCAAGGCAGGAAAAAAGAATCGCAGTCCACAAAACAACTGCCCCTGTTCTGCTCATAAACTGCCCCCTCTAAAGAAACAAGACCTATTCCCCGTGTGGCAGGCAATCCCACCCACCTGTTCCACCTTGATTAATATTGTATCTCCATCGCAATCATAATACAACTCTTTTACGATCTGGAAATGCCCTGAGGTCTCACCCTTAACCCAGACCTTCTGACGGGAACGACTCCAGTAAGTTGCCTTTCCTGTCTCTATGGTCTGTCTCAGGGTATCCCTGTTCATATATGCAAGCATCAGCACATCATTATCCTTATAATCTTGCACTATCACTGGAATAAGTCCTTTCTCGTCAAATTTCAACTCATTCATAAATGAGATATCCATACGTCCTCCTATTGTTGAGTCTTCATCTTATCATTTATTGCCTTTACCAGCTTCTTCATAACATCAGGATGTTCCTGCAGATATTTCGCAGCGTTTTCTTTGCCCTGGCCCAGCTTTACATCACCGGCTTGATACCATGCACCTGACCTGGATATAAGGCCAAGGCGCATAGCCGCATCGATAAGAGAACCCTCATAAAAGATGCCCCTATCGTAATATATCTCAAACTCGGCCTCCCTGAACGGCGGGGCTACCTTGTTTTTCACCACCTTCGCCCGCACAAGATTGCCTATGAGCTGGTCACCCTTCTTTATCGGAGAAAGCCTGCGCAGGTCTATCCTCACCGAAGAGAAAAACTTCAACGCCCTTCCACCTGGAGTCGTCTCAGGGTTGCCAAACATTACACCAATCTTCTCCCTTATCTGGTTTATGAACAATACACAGGTACTCGTCTTACTGATAGTTCCAGTCAACTTACGCAGGGCCTGGGACATAAGCCTGGCCTGAAGACCCACAAACGAATCCCCCATATTGCCCTCCAACTCTGCCTTTGGAGTAAGGGCAGCAACCGAATCTATCACAATAATATCTACAGCATTCGACCTGACCAGGGTCTCGGCTATCTCTAGGGCCTGTTCACCTGTATCAGGTTGAGAGATAAGCAGATTCTTAACATCAACGCCTACCTTCTGCGCATAGGTAGGGTCAAAGGCATGCTCGGCATCTATAAACGCCGCAATCCCGCCCTGCTTCTGGGCCTGGGCAATAATACTCAAAGTAAGGGTAGTCTTTCCACTGGACTCAGGACCAAATATCTCTATCACCCTGCCTTTGGGCACACCTCCAACCCCCAATGCAAGGTCAAGACTTACCGCTCCAGTAGGGATAACATCTACATCCAGATGGCGGCTCTCGCCTAGGCGCATAATAGAACCCTTGCCAAACTGCTTCTCTATCTGGGCAACCGCCAATTCCAATGCCTTCTTTTTGTTTGCATCTGCACTGCCTGCCTTGCCTTCACCCGCCTTACTCGTCATACCTGCTCCTTTCATTACTACATCACCAAAACCAATTATAAACTCCACTTAAAGCCGGATTATGTATTTTAGATAACTCAAAAGTCAAAAGTCAAAACTCAAATCTCAAAACCACAGCATTTTAATCAAGGATGGAGAAGGGAGAATGAAGCATGAAGGATTTTTATTTACTAATATATTTCCCTCCCTTATCTATGCTCCATCCTCAATTCATCTTTTTCCATTCAAATCCAACTATATTCCTCTCCTTGCTGTCTATCTTTATCCCTATCAGATATATCGGCTTGTTCTGATTCTCGTATTTCTTATAATACTGCCTCTCTTTTATTTGCTTTATCGCAGATTCATTTGTGTCTACCTTTATCTCGAAAATGTAGATCTTATCCTGCACCATTACTACTATATCTGCCCTGCCCTTATTCGTTACATCCTCTCCAATTACCCTATCTGCTATGCTCTGCAAATATGCAAATATCACTGATGTATAATAGCCTTCCTGTTTTGCCATCTCATTCTTGATATGTATATGATACGGCAGTGAGGCAAATAATGATTCAAGTTCCCTTCCCAAATCATCTATATTGCCCTGTTTTAATATCCTGTGAATATTCGTGCGTGCCTGGCGGTTTATCTTCTGGGTCAGGTACTCTATCAAAGACTTTGATAATGACCTGCTTACTTCCTTATTCGGCAGCCGCAATAAAAATTCTATTTCCCCTTCCTCATTTATTATCTTCCTATCTATCGTAAGA
>JALVWL010000187.1 GCA_027034965.1 Candidatus Omnitrophota bacterium | reverse complement strand
AAAAAATCCACTGCCTCCATTCTCCCTTCTCCGTTCTCCCTTCTTAACAATCAAGCATGAAGGATGGAGCATGGAGAATGAAGGAATTTTTTATTAAGAAAGAAAAATATCCCAGTAAATAAGTATCCTTCATCCTTCATGCTTCATTCTCCATCCTCAAAATTTGAGTCGTAGTTTTTAGTTTTGCGTTTTGAGTTTTTAGTTATTTTTCTTTGTATCACAACGAGTTCCATTATATTTCAATTCCCTATTGCATAATTTGGGATAAAATATCCTTTACCCTATTTTATCAAAACCTGCCAAAATACCCAAACCAAGAATAAAGATTACATTGGTATGGATAGATTCTCCTGTTCTTAGCAACTATCCTGCATTTCCCTGGAGAGACCTTATTTGATAATATACATCCTTCGCATTCGGTATTAACTCAAACATTGGGATTGAGTTCTTTGCCCCTGGCCATGCAGAGGCCGTATAAGATGAGCTTAATTTATCCGTTCTACCAAAAGTAATGCTCCCATAACCGCCGCTTTTTTCTGCAAAGGAAAGCTCTGTAATGCCATCAATATTTAGACTATCTACCTTTCTTCCAAATAAACCCGAAACAATAATAACCCTCTTATTCGTCAGGCCATAAAACGTATTTTTGCGTCTCATAGCATCAATAAAAAATCTACCGAATATTAAATACAATCCCATAATAACAAATGGAATACCAAAAATAGGTAATATTATCACCTCTAACTCACCCTTTTTCATCCCAGCTAACACTGCCCTTATTGCCATCACCTCCCAGAAGATGGCAAATCCACCCCATAACAAACTAAAAGGGATAAAAAATATATCCTCTGAGCGAAATACTATCCCCTGTTTAGGCCTGCCTGCCCAGAGCAGGTCTTCATCTGGACCCAATTCCTTTTGGATAATAGTTGTTGCTTCGTAATCCATAATCCCCCCTCCTACCCTTAACGAATTATCGCACCATCAAAAACTCCTCTATTAATACGCAAATACTGCAACACGCTCAAATACAAGCGCAGAAATAACTATTCCACCTTTTTCAGTTTCATTGCCTGTATTATTAGTACCAACGACCTTAACTCCTGGCCTATTTTTTATTAGTTCTTCCAACCGCTTCCACGAAATATCTGGTCTATTAAGGCGAGAACTATTTTCAGCAGAGGCAATCCGATATGCCAGCAAAGGCACTATGGAGTATAATTTTTGCAAAAATTCAAATTTTCCTTTGGCATCCTCATCCCACGTAGCATCTGGCACAACATTTCTCCTACTAATCGAATCTATAACGAGAAACATCGCCTCCTCTATACTCAATTTATATTTCCTCAACATTTGCAGTATATCCCCAATATCCGACCGAAGCCTATCCCGCATATCTATCTTTCTTGTGATGTTATCTTCTATAAAATTCATTATTGGCCCAGCATCTCCTTTATCCTTTGCCCCCACCACAGCTGCTTTTAAAAGCTCACCAATCTCTGGCTCAACCTCAAAGATATCGTCTTTATAACCTTCCGAAATACTAGCCAAAACTCCTTCTGAAAGGCCGCTTCTCACCGCCTCCTCCCAAGCCATTTTTTGCAAAGAATTTCCCACCTTATAACCGATATAAAGGCTAAGGAGACTATCTGCCTCTGGCATTGCCTGACGGACAATGGCCCTTGCCAGATAGTGGCGCGCCTTATCTTCATCGCCCCTATTTATTGCCTTTTTGGCCTGCATTGCCAAACCAATAGCTGAAGGCTCTGTTAATTTAACAGACGATTTCTGGCCATCAGTAAAGGTTATAGTAATCTCGGACGTCCCATCACTCAAATCTATTTGGACACCCTTCTGCTGAAGCCTCTCTATAGCCTCATGCATTGTCAAGGCCGCATAGGCCTTGCCATAAGGCGTATCCGGCCGAGATCCCGCAAGCTCACTATCAAACCCAACTATGCCTTGACTTGTCTCTGAAAAACCGAATAGGTTGACGCCTTCCTTTCTATCAAAGGCTATAACAGTTAGAGGCTTTCCCCCTTCATATGCATAGGAATAGACATAGCCAATAAGCTCCTTATAGCCTTCTCCTTCTGCAGTATTGTTAAGAATAGATCGTTTTGACAAAAGTTCTACAGCCTGGCCAATAAAAACCCGCCCTTTATTCGTTATTATCACCCACTTCCCATCCCTGTTTTGATATATACGCGCAACGTCGTCTTTACCTGCCCTGGCAACATCGGAATTCCTATCAGTAAAAAATCCAGTATCAACATTTATTACACCCTCTCTCTTTTTAAGTCCCCAATGAAACCCTCCTTTATTAACCTTATCCTCAACAATAGTTATATCAAGGTCATCAGTCCTTGCATAAGGGCTTCTCTTTGTAAGTTTATATGGTTCCCCGGTTCTTTTCTCAACCACTTCACTGTAAACCTCAACTGCAAAATCACGCAATTCATCATCTGACATATCTACTAGCCCGGACCTATCCACCCAATCATAATATGCCTTTAGAAAGCTATTGTAATCTCCTCCCTCTACGCCCTCCCATGGGAAAGGCACTTTTAAAACATCTGCCATAGACTCCAACACATCTAAATCTTTTGCGCTAACTTCAATCAACATATGAAATAATGGGAGAGCCGGACATTTACATTTCACCATAGCAAACAAATCAGTAATATCTTCACTATCAGAAATAGATGGCGTATCATAGAATTTTATAAATGCTACTTTGTGTCCTACTTCGTGCCATAAAGTAAAATTAGCAGATATCTCCAGGGCCTCCTTCCTTGAACGTCCATTGAATATTCTTCTTACCAAACGAAAATATAACCTATTCTTTTTATCCTGAATCTCTGGATCAGATTCCGTAAGCCTATTAGGCATTTTATTATCTTTAATAGACTGTTCGTATTCTTCAAGCAATCTCATTTCATTGCTTAACTCAAGAACAACACGCCTATCGCCAGGATATATAGATGAAAATCCAGATGTATATAAATTACCACTTTCATCGCGGCCAAAGACAACCTGGACTATAACCCCTTCTGTCCCAACAGACCTTATGGCAAATACATTTATAGGCAAGTAAACAGAGGTACCATCTTTCAGAATCTTATGTAAAACCGTAACAACTTGTCCCGGAGCAGGAAACCCTGGCCGATTTGTGTTTATATTTGTAAAAGGCAATACAGCCATAGATATCAACGTCAATATCTGTATAATTGCCAGCCATTTAGCTACTTTTGGATACCTCTTAAAGAACCTTTTGGATGCCCGAATATACCATTTCTCTTCTTTCTGCTTCTCTTTTGCTATCTTCAGAAAATCCTCTTCGCTAAGGTTACTTAAAACTTCCCTCAGTATGGAATTAAAATTAAGGGTATACAGCCTAAGATTATCGCTTACTTTATCCATCGGCATCGAACCGCGCGCGCGTTCTTTCACCGTCCGAGAAACATTTTTAATCAAGTCATATAACACATCAAACTGCTCACTGACAATCCTGCCATTGCTATCTGTCTTATTATAATACTCATCGCCCAATCCCGCTTGTTTCCCCCACGCTCTTATAAAACTTTCCCAATACTCTCTACTCAAAAGATAAGGCATACTTTCGCTCGTAAAAATAAAACCTTGAAAGGGAACGCTCTGCTCACTATACCAATAGCGAAACCACATAAGCTCTAATAACTTTACCAAATCATCCCTTGCCTTTTTGTACTGTGCCACCTTAAATTGCAATGCCGCCTCTTCAATAGGGATACCACCTTCCGGTATGTCTATCTTTGGAGCAATAGGCATATTCAACTTCATCTGTTCTCGCTCAGAGGTTTTGTTATATTTTTGACTTTTTTTCTTCTCTATTAACCTTTTTATCCCCCCAAAAATGCGAAAGACCCCTATTCCAACAACACCCAACCCCAATCCCAAAGCTAGATAATATATTAATGTAGCGGTATCAGCTGATCCTACAGGCAGGCCCATACCCATAGCAGCAGCAGGCAACAACAATCCCACAAGCCCAACTGCAGTAATCAAAGCAAGAACACTGGCATTACTCTTCCCAGATTGATTTACGATAATCTTATCTATCTCTCCTATTACACCTGATTCGCTGTTTTCCCGCGCTAAATTATCTAACGATTTGTCTGTTTCTGCTTTATTTATAGCACCCTGAATCGCCTTCTTCCCTGTATAAATTCCACCGCCCACAATATCCCAATCCCCTATCATATCCTCTGACATCCCCATCTTATACATCAGCAGATACTCATCAAAGAACCTGCGCTTTGACCAAGGTTCTGATACAAGCCCCGGCACGGCACCTTTGTCTATAATATTTCTAAATAATCCATTTTCTGGGCTATGCCTTTCATACCAGAACGCAGCAGTTACTGCCCTTACTGCCTGCCTTAACCGCTCGTATCTGCGGTCAGTATTTACTTTTTTATCCAATATAGGAATAATTCGCCTCTCTATCTTCTCGGCTAATCTCTGCCGTATTTCTCCCTCTTTTATTGATTGAGTTTGTTCACCCGTACTTATTTCTACCTTAACCTTTAACTGACAATCCCTGATATACATTGTTCTGTCATTGGCCTCTACTTCTATCTTTCCCGGCACTATCCAGAATCGCGGATTTAAACTGGCTTCCATCTTTCCTAAATCAAACAACTCCTCAACAAGGCCGGTTCCAAGCAGGGCATCTTTCACATCCTTTTTAAGCTGTATATCCGCCTCAAGAAACACCTTGCCGATATCCAGAAACTTCATATCCCCGCCCAAGATTTCAGATTCATCTGACGTTACATTCAGGTTTACCCACAAATCATCATCCGGCAGGGCAAGGCCTGATAAAAAAACTTCATATTTATGAGCTTCTCTTCTCTGGATATCTCATCCGCTTTGCCACTTTTCTCCCATAGAACATTAAGCCCACCATCGTCGTTTATCTCTATCCCGGACAAATAGGCTGGCTTTGAGGGGGAATTGAGAAGACTTGGAAGCGTCTCCATCCCATAGCCTGCAGGCCATATAACCTGCTCCAGGCCAAAGGTAATAGAGAAAATTAGGACTATGATTTTCTTTATCATCTTATTCATTATAGTCCTACTAATCCATCTCCCCAAACAATCCCAATTACATAGGCACGGTTACCAAAGACATTGCGGCGAGCATTATACCACCTGTCTGTCTCTCTTCTGCAGGGGTAATCCTACTTGGCATAGGCTCAGGCTGTCTCTGGATAAGCTCTGACCGAACTGCCATAACCTTGCCTATACGAGAATAGTTAAGCTCTGGTGAGGTAACTGTATCTTGAGCAACATCCCCTTTGCCTGCGACATTAAATAGGATAACCCTGATAGAATTCATTATCATCTCTCTATTGGCTGCCTTCTCCTCTGCATAATCGTCATTCTCTATATCCGGCATAACGCTGTGCCTTGAGATAGCATCCAATACGAGAAACGCTGCCTCTTGTTCATTAATCTCACCCGAATTAAACCTATTCATTATCTCTTTGACATCCGAGTCAAACTGCTCTGATGTATCGCTGGCAATATTCTCAAGGATGAAGTCATTAGCTTTGTTTTCCTTAATCGCGCTAATCAATCCCTGTAACATATCGCTGGTCTCTCCACCTTCCATTAGTTCGGACAGACTCACATCACCGGAAACAGGCAGTTCGTCTAATCCCTCGTCATAGAGAAGGTTGTCCAATTTTTCCTTTAGGTTCTTCCCAACTCTATCGGCTATATATCCTGACAAGAGCCTGTCTGCCTCTGGCATTGCCTGTCTGACAATAGCCCTTGCGATGTAGTGTTTATAAGTTGCAGCGTTGTCCTTATTTTCTAATGCCTGTTGGAGCAGTGCTTTTGCTGAAGGCTCTGTAATGTTTATGGTAATCTGCCTGCCTTTATAGGAAAAGGAAACACTGTTAGGTGCAGCTGTTATATCCGTTGCTTCATCCAAAACAGACTCGGTAGCTTCATGGGCAAGGAGGGCCCTTGCGGCCTGTTTCATATCATTGTTATCAGAGGAGAGTAAAGCAGAAACAATGCCGATAATATTATTGACTCTGTCATAAAACCCAAACAGATTTGCACCTTCATTATCAAAGGATACAAACCTCTTGTTGGCAAGAGAGGATGATAATAATCCCAATACAGCAGAATTTTCTCCCTCCTGAGGGGCAAGTATATCCTCTGATAGAGATGTATCTTCGCCAATAAGCACCTTCTCGCTGCCATCGCTATCCACAACCCTTATCTGCCACTTACCATCAGCTGCCTGATTGACAGATTTAACCTCAGCCCTGCCGGCACGGGCAGTGGAGGAGGGTGTATTTAATCGGGCATCTATCTGTTCCAGTAGATAATCTAAATCATTGTCTTCACCATCTTCACCCATCTGCCTCTTCTTGGACTCTATTAATGCCAATAACCTCTTAATTTTTCCTCTATTTTCCTCTACGGCAAACCTTTTTTCTTTGGAAAGAAGCATTTCATTTATGGCATTTAGGACATCTGTAAATAGGGCAAGATTCTTTTCTAAATCATTAGCATTGGCAGGATTTACCCTATTAACCTCTGTCATTAGATCTACTATCCTATCTTTTACAATCACAGCATCTAATGCCTTGAGATTTTCTTTGGCAGCGGTCAATAAGTTATCATATTTCTTTGTTACTTTAGAAGTTCCCCTGCTTACTTCCCCCAAACTTTCTATCAAACCCAATAATTTCCTTATAGTTCCTACATTTTCCTTAGCCACTTTAGCGTCATTTTCGAACAACTCATTTATAGATGATAGCGCACTGTTAAGATTAAATATCCTAATCTTTGGACTAACCTCAATGGAAGAAACATCATTTATAGCCTCCAGTGCTTCTAACAACTGAGGAGGGACAGAGGATTCTGGCGCAGTAAAGACATCCAAAAGGGAATCAAGTTCTTTCTGTATTTCTCCTATTATCTTCTCTGCTATAGCAGATTCTGTCTCTGCCTGATTGGATTCATTGCTTGCAGCTGCCTTACCCTTGGCCTTACTTGCAGTTGTATCTATATCTGAACCCTTGCCGACTACTAGATTCTTTAATCCCCAGGCCAGTGCTAATATACCCACTGTCCCACCTGCCGCATACACTCCGTATAACCAGGGATTTGACTCTTTGGGTAAGTCAGAAGTAATATCAGGTGGGTTAAAGGAAAGATCCTGAAACAAATTTTCCATTTCATCTGGACCTATTTCCAATATGTCAGATAATGGTGAATTTAGCCATATCCAATCCTGTGTAGGAATAATTTCATCAGGAGATAGCAATATTTTATCTTCCTTTTCTCCTTTTGCTGATTCTGCTTTTGTATTGGCCTGGGTTGTATCTATTCCTTCTCTATATGTGTCTGGAGGGGGTGTCTGCAAACTGTTAGCTCCTACTTCCTCCTTACTCCCTACTTTACTCACATCAAAATTCTCAAATGCCCTTTTTATCTCTTCAAGTGTCCATTCCTTTCTATCCGATCTGGGGAGATGGTTATTCATAAACTCTGTTATGGCCTTTAGGTCTTCGCTGGTAAGAGAAAATCTTCCGCCTGCCCAGAGGATGAGATTCCCTTTATGGTTTTCAAGTATCTTCCCAACAAGCTCCCAGAACGCCCTCTTCCCAGCGCTATTAGAAATACCTGCCTGTGTCTTTAATCCCTGGATGAATGCATCGATAAGCTCACTCAAGCTTACGCCTTCCTGAACAGATCCGTTTGCTGGAATGATCTCAAGTTTGTAGGAGGGAGATGAGGGAAGCCTAACCGGTTGTTGTGTCTGGCTCTGGCGCTGAGGAGACGCCTGTGGTTTCTCTTCGCCCTTAAGCTCCTCCATTCCTTGATGTACCTTATCGCTCATCTCATTTATCTGTCCAAATTCAGTATTCAGGTCTTTAATCCCATCTTTCCTCAAATAATTAACATTTATACTAAGGCCTTCGTTTGCGCCGGCTCTTACTATATCTTTAAAACTAAATCTGCCATCATTACCTATTGCGGACTTCAGCAATTTACGCCACTCAGGCAGGGTAAGGTCCCGCGGCATCTCAGCGCCGCCCTCATATACCTTAAAATCTCCAAATAGATTATGCCTATACATCCATTCCGCCAGAAACTGACGGACTGCATCCTTTTCCTGAGGATTAAGTTTACTCCAGTTCTTGACCTGAATAGATGAAGATAATTTTTGACCGTTAAATTTGGCATCAAAGGTTATGTGATTTTTGAAGATAGTAAAATACTGAAAGACCTTATCCCTTACTCCATCTGGTAGATCCTTCCAGAATGACGCACGCAGTCTCC
>JALVWL010000186.1 GCA_027034965.1 Candidatus Omnitrophota bacterium | reverse complement strand
ATATACTTTATGGGAAGTGATTTTCTGAAGAGAGTATCTAGTAGATTATTTGGGAGACGTAAAGATGAAAGGGATATGGGAAGGTGAAGGGAGGTTTGTTATGTTTAAAAAGGGATTTTTCTTGATTGGTCTCTTTTTGTTGAGATTGGGGGCCTTTGGATTTTCTATGGATGCCGATGAAGTAGGTTGGCTCGTGTATAACAGATACGATGGAGATGATGCTTACTACAAGATCGATATGGAGTTGGTAGATAAATCTGGGGATAGAGTTAGACGAGAGATGGAGGTGTATATAAAGGACTATAATGGTCTAGACAAGACAACGATTGTATTTTTATCGCCGCCTGATATAAGGGGGACGGCCTTTTTGTCCATAGAAAATCCCAAAGGGGCAGATAAGACCCAGTTTCTCTATCTTCCTTCTCTTGGCAGGGTCAGGCGTATTACGAGTAAGCAGAAGGCCAATAGCTTTGTAAACACGGATTATAGCTACGAAGATATAGGGCGCAGGTGGCCGGCCAAAGACTTTCACAAGCTCATTGGGGAGGACAGCATACTTGGAAGGCCTTGTTATGTATTGGAATCTGTTCCCAAAAAGGAGGGTGAGAGTCAATACTCTAAGCGGATTTGCTATATAGATAAAGAGACAGGCTTAAGCCTAAGGCGGGAATTTTTTGACAAAAAAGGGAGGAAGATCAGAGAGATGCGGGTAAATAAGATCTCAGTCGTCGATGGTATCCCTACGGTTATTGATTCCGAAATGATAGACCTTAGAACAGGGCACAAGACAGTGATGAAGGTAAAAGATGTGCGATATAACCAGGGACTGCCCGATAAGGTCTTTAGCGTTAGGTATATGAAATCGCTCATTGAATGATGATTTTAAAATTTTCTTATTATAGGTTATAATTTCACTGTGTATAACATCGTAATGTGCAAAACGGGTTGTAGAGGAGAGGAGGGGTTATGGCAGATAAGGTAAGGGATTCCTGGGCCTCCCGTTTGGGCGTTATTCTGGCAGTGGCTGGTAGTGCAGTGGGATTGGGGAATTTCCTGCGTTTTCCAGTCCAGGCAGTGCAGAATGGTGGCGGTGCCTTTATGATCCCATATTTTGTGTCTCTTCTTCTACTCGGTATACCCCTTATGTGGGTGGAATGGGCCCTTGGCAGGTATGGCGGGGGATTTGGACATGGAACAGCGCCAGGGATATTCCATTCCATCTGGAACAAAAATAGGTTTATAAAATACTTCGGCGTCATAGGGATATTTGGTCCGCTAGCGATCTTTATCTATTACACCTATATCGAGTCCTGGACGCTTGGCTTTGGAGTACTAGGGCTTATCGGCAAGCTAAAGACAGCGGCTGTGGCAAGGGAATCTATGCAGGCCTTTCTTTCTGATTATCAGACCAGGCTCTGGCCGTCTTATCTGTTTTTCCTTGCTACCTTCTTTGCTAATGTTTATGTCATCTCCCACGGTGTCTCGAAGGGGATTGAGAGGTTTTCACGCTGGGCAATGCCTACGCTTCTCTTTATGGCGGTTATATTGATGATAAGGGTGCTGACACTTGGGGCACCCTATCCAGAACATCCAGACTGGAATGTCCTTAATGGATTGGGATATCTGTGGAATCCTGATTTTTCGGCCCTGCGCAATCCTAAGGTCTGGCTGGCCGCGGCAGGACAGATCTTCTTTACCCTTAGTGTGGGAATTGGGGTTATATTGACATATGCCAGCTATCTCAAAAAGACACACGATGTTGTCCTCTCAGGCCTGACTTCCGTGAGCACAAATGAACTTATAGAGGTGGTCATTGCAGGCAGCATTGTTATACCTGCGGCCTTTGCATTTTTGGGTCCGACAGAGATAGAAGGCGTTGCCAAATCCGGGGCATTTAACCTGGGATTTGTTACAATGCCTATGGTCTTGAATAGGTTTCCATTGTCTCAGTTTTTTACTGGATTGTGGTTTTTGCTTTTGTTCCTTGCAGGGGTTACCTCCTCAGTCTCTCTGGTTCAACCGGCTATTGCGTTTTTAGAAGATGAGTTTAATATATCAAGAAAAAAGGCGGTCAGGATATTTTCAGTGGTTTCCTTTGTACTTATGCAACCCGTGATATTCTGGTTTTCAAAGGGTATTGTCGATGAGATGGACTTCTGGGTAGGTACGGTTTCGCTGGTGGTGTTTGCATTGATTGAGGTGGTTCTGTTTTCTTGGGTCCTTGGTATGGATAAGGCCTGGGACGAGATACACCAGGGCGCGGATCTTGCGATACCTAGGGTTTATAGGTTTATTATGAAATACATTACCCCGTTATTTTTGATAATCATCCTGGTCTCATGGCTTGTCTCTTCGAGGGATATAATATTTATGACTAATGTTGCTGATACGAATAAATCCTTCGTCCTGGGCACTAGATTGGCCCTGCTATTGTCTTTGTTCTTGCTGGCCTTTCTGGTAAAGATAGCCTGGAGAAGGAGGGAAAAGGGTAATTCTTAGAGGGTTATCCTGGACTATGAAATATATCTTCTCAGAAGTATAGCGTGTGTGAAGGATAATCCCAGATTATGCAATAGAAAGCTGTTAAAAAGTATGAAGAAGGAATCAGGAAGGCAATTATTTTAATATCAGGGAATGGGAATATGCTGGTTAGTAAAAATCCTTCATTCTCCATGCTCCATTCTTCATGCTTATTTTTAGATGAGAAAAGAGATATTTGATTAACAGGGCGATGGAAGATGAAGAATTAGTGGATATTGCGGATTTATGTTTCAGGGTTTTAACAAAAAGGAGTAAGTTGGATTATGAGGACCAAGTATTATGTAACGACGCCTATATATTATGTAAATGCTAAGCCTCACATAGGGCACTCTTATACGAATATAGCCGCAGATGCAGTGGCTAGATTCTTTAGGCTTAAAGGTGTTGATACCTATTTCCTTACAGGTACAGATGAGCATGGACAGAAGGTAGAGAAGGCAGCCAAGGAGGCAGGGCGGCCTACGCAGGAGTTTGTGGATGAGCTTGCAGAGAAATTTCGCGACCTCTGGGGCCTGTTAGAGGTCACACCAGACGACTTTATCCGTACCACAGAGGATAGGCATATAAAGGCGGTAGAGTATGTATTGAATTATCTCTATGAGAAGGGTGATATCTATAAGGATTCTTATTCGGGATGGTATTGTGTCCCCTGCGAGACCTTCTGGACAGAGGGCCAAGTCGAGAAAGGAGATGGAAAGGTCGTTTGCCCTGATTGCAAGAGACAGGTCGATGAATTGACAGAGGAGAATTATTTCTTTAGACTTTCGAAATACCAGAACTGGCTTATCGATTATATAAAGAGCCATCCGGATTTTGTAAAGCCAGAGGGCAGGTATAATGAGGTGTTGAGGTTTCTTGAGAGGGAGAAATTAAATGACCTTTGTATATCTAGGCCAAAGTCCAGATTTTCCTGGGGCATAGAGCTGCCCTTTTCAGAGGACCATATTGCCTATGTCTGGTTTGATGCACTGATAAACTATATCAGTGCCTTGGGATATCCTGAGGAGACAGACAAACTCAAGAAATACTGGCCAGCCGATGTGCACCTTATCGGTAAGGATATCCTTAGACAGCATGCCGTTTACTGGCCGATAATGCTCTATGCCCTTGATCTGGATATCCCTTATCAGATATTTGCCCATGGCTGGTGGCTTGTCGACAATAAAGGACAGGCCGAGAAGATGTCCAAATCGCGTGGAAATATCGTAGATCCCTATACGATGGTGGATGAGTTTAGTGTAGACGTATACCGTTATTTTCTCCTGCGTGAGATTCCATTGGGTATGGATGGATTGTTTTCCTATGATTCCGTACTGAAGAGGTATAATGGCGACCTGGCAAATGACCTAGGTAACCTGGTATACAGGGTATTGTCTATGGCAGAGAAGTATCTCCCTGAAGGGGTGGTTAGGTTTGAGGCCAGGCCAAAGAATAGACTAGTTGAGAGCCTATTTGAACTAAAGGATAGAGTTGACCTGGAATTTTCCTCTCTAAACTTCTACGATGGGCTTGCCAGTATATGGGAGGTGGTCAATCTGGCCAACAAATTTATAGAGGAGGAACAGCCTTGGACGATGCGAAAGGAGGGTAGGATAGAGGATCTCCAGAGATTTATGTATATACTACTTGAGGTGTTGCGAATTATTGCTGTGTGTATCTACCCTGTTATGCCGTCTACTGCGGAGAAGATATGGCAACAATTGGGGATAGAGGATGATATCTTGTCGGTTGGCTGGGAAGGGGTCTTTGTATGGGGAGGAATTAAAGATGGTGCAAAGATAGAGAAATTTCCACCCCTTTTCCCGCGTCGTGAAGCATAAGGTGGTATATGAGGCTTGTCGATACGCATTGCCATCTTACATTCCCTCAATATGACCAGGATAGGGAAGAGCTGATAGAACGCATATTTTCCTCAAACCTGGCATGGGTGCTTAATGCCTGCTCTAGCCTGGACGATATTGCTCCTATGAAGGATCTGGCTATGCGTTATCCGGATAGGATATTTCTCTCCATAGGGGTCCATCCACATTATGCAGAAGGCCTCTCTGATAGAGATTATGCCCTAATTAAAGAGGAATTGGCCTCCTTTGACTATAAGGCAGTTGGGGAGGTTGGGATAGACCTGTTCAGGAATCTGTCCCCTCTTGAGGCTCAGAAAGAGGCCTTTTCTAAGTTTATCCAGTTGGCCAGGGATTTTGATAAGCCGCTTATCGTCCATTCGAGAGAGGCGGATGAAGTTGTTGTAGGGATGTTGAAGGAGGCTGACTTAGGGGGTAGGTTTGTCGTGCATTGTTTTTCCGGCGGAGTGGACTTCGCCAGGCAGATACTTGATATGGGGGGGATGATATCGGTTACCGGGAATATAACCTATAAGAAGTCCAATGGTATTCGTGAAGCAATCAGGTATGCCCCGCTGGATAAGATTATGGCAGAGACGGATTCCCCGTATCTTGCGCCGCAGATTATACGTGGCAAGAGAAATGATCCATCCTTTGTCCTTGAGGTCTATAAGGCCATCGCTGAGATAAAATCCGTGGATTTGAATCGATTAATGGATATATTGTATAGGAATGCGGCACTGTTTTTTGAGGTGAACCTATGATCCATTCTATGGTTGAAAAGATAAAGGCCAGCCTTGATACCTTTGGTATAGTACCGATTTCTATGTGGGATGAAATAATCAGGCTCGCTAGGCAGGAAAATCTTTCTATCGTATCTGCAATGCTAGAGTTGGGGGTAATCTCTGACCCTGAGACAGGTCCCAAATTTGCAGATCAATGGGGCATAACCTATCTTTCTTCCATTGATAAAGAAAACATAGATTTTTCTCTGAAAGGGAAGGTAGAAAAAGAGGTTGCGAAAAAATGGAAGGTGTTCCCTATAGGGATGAGAGAGGAACGCATCCTCCTGGCTATCTGTGATCCCCTGAATCTAGTTGGAGGTCTACTTGAAGATGAGATCGGTTTCCCTATAGAGCCGCTGTTTCTGGAGTGCGGTTTTATCGAAGACTTATTGAATACTGCCTATCCTGAGAAATCTTCCCCTAGTTCCATTGCCGTTGAGAGGCATAGTTCTGCGCTTCGACCTCTACAGGAGGAACTATCCCCAGAGGGGGAATTAGGCTCGGGTTATCTTCCTTCGGCTGGATCTGACTCTGAGGATGCCCCGATGATAGCGCTTATCGAAGAGATAATCCTCGGTGCCTATAAGGAACGGGCAAGCGATATACACATAGAGCCATTCGAAGAATGGGTAAGGGTAAGGTATAGGATAGACGGGATACTCCATGAGATAGACAGGATATCCAAGGACCTGCACGGCAGTATGGTAACCAGAATAAAGATAATGGCCAATATGGACATCGCTGAAAAGCGCCTGCCCCAGGATGGCAGGATCCTATTTGAGAAGGGGGATGTCAATCTGGATTTGAGGGTATCCACGATAAACACTGGTTATGGCGAGACTGTTGTCATCAGGCTATTAAATAAGCAGGTTGGACTTATCTCTTTGAATGAATTGGGGATGGAAGAGGACCTCCTGCAGGAGTTTCGAAGACTTATTAATCTGCCCTATGGGATGCTTTTGGTTACAGGTCCTACGGGTAGTGGTAAGTCCACGACGCTTTATGCTGCCCTGTCAGAGATAGACCATAACCTGCGCAAGATAATTACGGTTGAGGATCCAGTGGAATATCAGCTCTCTGGTATAAATCAGGTCCAGGTCCGTCCACTGGTAGGACTGACCTTTGCCTCTGCCCTGCGTTCTATTCTGCGTCAGGCACCCGATGTTATATTGGTAGGTGAGATAAGGGATAGAGAGACTGCCCAGATAGCCGTGCAGGCCGCTTTGACAGGCCATCTTGTGCTTTCGACCCTTCATACTAACGATGCCCCTTCTGCTATTACGCGGCTTGTCGATATGGGTGTGCCTTCTTACCTGGTGGCTTCCTGCATTGCAGGCGTACTTGCCCAACGACTTGTGCGCAGACTCTGTCCTGTATGCAAGGTAGAGGTATTAGAACCTCAGAAAGATAACCATTCAGGCGAACCTGTGGCCCAAAGATTCAGGCCCTCAGGATGTCAGGAATGCAAGATGACTGGATTTAAGGGAAGGCTAGGTATATTTGAGCTTATGACAGTGGACACAGAGTTGCGAGATGTGATTGCCAGGGGCGCGCCTGCTGAGGAATTGAGGTATATTGCAGAGTCAAAAGGTATGCAGACCCTGCGAGACAATGCCTTTAGAAAGGTGAAGGATGGGGTTACCACTGTCTCTGAGATAATGCGAGTTGTTAAATAGGTAGAAAACGTGTTATCTTAAAAAACATTGGATTTTTTTGGAATACAATTTATAATCTAGTTATCAAATGCAGGGGGATACAGGTGGGGCGAAGGATTGTTTGTTTATTTGTGAATTCGAATACTGCTTTAGAGAATAGCGATTTGTGAAAATAGTAACAAATTGTCGTTTTGTTCCCAGTTTATTAGGAGGGAGTGATGGATGCAGAGATAAAGGATATCGTATCTACTGTGGTCGAGAAGTGGCAGGGGAAAGAAGATGCCCTGATTATGATGTTGCACGAGATACAGGGAAGATTTGGATATATTCCCCGTGATGTGGCGTTGGCCCTTTCTGCTGAAATAGATGTGCCTTTGGCAAGAATATATGAGGTTATCACATTTTATCATCTCTTTAAGACCTCTCCTCCTGGAAAACACAAGATAGCTGTTTGTATGGGGACGGCCTGTTATCTAAAGGGTGCACCTCAGATAGTGGAGAAGTTGAAAGAGATACTAGAGGTAGAAGAGGGAGAGTCTACGCCGGATGGATTGTTCCAGTTTGAAACCGTTAGGTGCCTTGGCTGTTGTGGGCTTGCACCTGTGGTTATGATAGACGACAAGGTATACGGTAAAGTCAGGCCGGATCAGGTGATGGATATATTGTCGGAATATAATAAGTAATAGTGTAGTTAGAAAAATATTCAAGGAAAGGATAAAAAGAGAGGGGTTTATGGTGAAGCTGGATTTAGAGAGGCTAAAGGCATTTCGAGAGGAATTGAGGGGAAGAGATAGACGAGATTATATCAAGGTAGGGATGAGTACCTGTGGAATAGCTGCAGGTGCAGATAAGGTATATGCCCTGCTTAAAGAGGAGATAGAGAAGCGCGGATTGGCTGTCTCCTTAGAGAAGTGTGGGTGTTTGGGAATGTGTTTTGCAGAGCCACTGGTAGAGGTTGGAATGGCTGGCGCTCCTGTGGTTATATACGGCAGAGTTGATACCTCGGTAGCACACCGTATCATCGACGAACACCTGTGCTGTGGAAGGATAGTTAGCGATCATGTATACGAATTGAGGAGAAGCTGATATGGGCAATATGTATAAGAAAATAGTCTTTATCAAAGATACTAGTGCTGGGAAGGCGGATTTAACACGTCACTATACGAGTTTGTTTGCCAGGTACGCCAAGCCGCTTATAGATAGTATGGAACTCTATGTAGTAAGGGCTGCTGACCTGGGTATATATGGCAAGGGTATGGTGATAAAGATATGGCCCCAAAATATCTATTATGCGTCGGTAAAAGAGGAGGATATTCCTGAAATAATTGATGTTTCCATAAAGAACGACGGGGTAGTTGAGAGGCTCCTTTATCGTCCTTCTGATAAACAGATGCGTATTGTCTTGCGTAACTGTGGGGTTATAGATCCAGAGAGCATAGAGGATTATATTGCAAGGGATGGATATGGCGGCCTTGAGCGGGTCTTGTCTGGGATGTCTGCTGAGGATGTGATAGAGGAGATAAAGAGGAGCGGATTAAGAG
>JALVWL010000185.1 GCA_027034965.1 Candidatus Omnitrophota bacterium | reverse complement strand
TTTTATCAATATAGAAATAGCCCTCTTGCCTTATCTTGGCAAAATCCTGCACTCCTATGGGTAATTTCTTTGGCTTCGGATTATCCATTACAGCTCCCTATCTTTTATTCTTTTGCTAAGTTAGCATTCTATTTCTTATCTAAATTAAACTCAAAAGTCAAATCTCAAAAGTCAAAACCATGTACTGCTCCCCGTTAGTCAAGTTAAATTTTCGCAAAAGCCAAACATTCTTTTTCAAATTCACAAGGTGTCTTGTAATTAAGCGATGAATGAGGAAAATCGTTGTTGTATCTCTCAACCCATTTCTTAAACTCTTCGGCAAATTCACACGGCGATGAAAATTCACGTGTCCAAACAAAGTCTTCTTTTATTGTCCTTATAACTCGCTCTGTATCGGCATTGCCTTTGGGATTATTATAACTGGCAAATATCTGCTTTATCTCCATCACAGAACATGCCTGCATATATCTCGTAGATGTCGGCTGTGACCCATTATCGCTTACAAGACAAAGACTCCTCTCTTTAGATAAGATTCCATATGGGAATTGGTTATTACAAGCATTATTTAGGGCATCAAGCCACTCATTTGCTCTGCTCCTTGATGATATCGAATATCCCACTATCTTTTTGGTATACCAATCAATTACTATTACCAAATAAACCCACCCAAAACCCTGTATCATAACCTTAGTCATATCTGTACCCCAGATCTCATTAGGCCGAGATGCCCTGGGTTTATCTCGATAAGTATGATTTTTCCTCGTAGCTTTTAACCGCTGGTTCTTTTGTACTAATAGATTATTTTCTTTCATTATCCTATATACTCGTTTCTTGTTTATGTTCATGCCCATCCTATACTTTAAATATGCCCATACACGTCTGTATCCCCAAAACGGATGCTCTGCCTTGATTTCTTCTATCTTGGAAAGAATTTTCTTGTCTTCTTCTCTGCGTTTCATAGGCCTTCTCCTTATACTTCGACTATCTCCATCTCTGTTTTTTTTAACGCAATTACAAGTTCCGCTATAATCCGTTTTAGCGTCTTATTCTCTTCTATGACTCTTTGCTCGTTTTTGCTGCGCCTAGGAGGTTCAAATATTTGATGCCCCCTTTCTTCAAAAAGTTTGAGCCAATAAGCAAGCGTATTCTGTCCAATGCCATACTTATTGCATATCTCTGCAATGCTCATCTTGCCTTCTAAAGCTTCTTTTACTATTTGGAGTTTTGTCTTTGGATCGATCTTGCGATATTTCATAGCTCCCTCCTTCCTTTTGTGATAGGCTATTATAACAAATTACTGCCTATCTCTTAACGGGGAGCAGTATATTCGGACCATAGTATTCCAAAAGAGATCTTGCTAATTGCAAGTGAATTGGACAATAACATCATCTCCCTATCAGAGAGTCTGTGGATAAACCTGAAACCCTTTGAAGAACAAGCCAATGCCCTGGCCCCTGGCTTACGAGGAACTATCATGGGAAAGACATTGTTAGGTTATGATCTCAAGATGAAAAAAAGATTCTCTTCTCTACTTAACAATATAACCACACCGGATCAAATCACAGAAGATACATCAATTTGCCTCTGGATAAAACCAAAACAAATCACAATCTACCGTGATAATAATACAATTGCAGTTTCTCAGATAAAAATAAAATTACATATAGAGACAAATAGTACAGATAAAAACACTATTGAGATATTGGAAACGGCCAAAAAAGAGCTAGAAAAGGAATTAAATACCAGCGACTCCTTCCAAGGATTAAGAGACATTCTAGCGTTATTTTATTGTTACAATATAATCAAAAATCCCCATCCTAAAACCAGCACTATTAGGTTACATTATTATGCCATAAGC
>JALVWL010000184.1 GCA_027034965.1 Candidatus Omnitrophota bacterium | reverse complement strand
ATAACTGTCGGTTCAGAAACTACTGGTTTTCCAGCGGCACGCCAAAGTTTCTGATAGATGTGATAGATAAGGGCAATTTTTATATACCGCAGTTATCCAATCTAGTAGTAGGTGATACTCTATTAGACAGCTTTGACATAGATAATATGTGCCCGGAGGCGGTATTATTGCAGACTGGATATCTGACAATAGATGAGCAGATAGAGACCGAGCTTGGGACGATAGAATATAGTCTGCGGCTACCGAATAAAGAAGTTCGTATAAGTCTGAGTGATTACATAATGGAATATTATTTCAGAGTGCAAGGGATATCTTCCAGGAAATTAAGTGGCTATAGGGCGTTAGCGAAGGGAGATGTGGAGGGGTTCAGGAGGGAGTTAGAGTCGTTATTTGCCGGAGTACCGTATAGTAATTATACTCGCAATGAGATAGCCAATTATGAAGGATATTATGCGTCGGTGATATACGGGTATCTGCAAGGGATGGGATATAGCATAATAGGGGAAGATGTATCCAGCCGCGGGCGAGCGGATCTTGTAATGATAATGGAAGATAAGATCTACATATTCGAAATAAAGGTAGACACAGAAGAAAGCGCGATAAAGCAGATAAAAGAGAGGCAGTATTATAAGAAATACGAAAATCAGAACAAGCCGATATATCTGATAGGGATAAAGATAGACAGCAAGGAGAGAAATATAGTTGGGTTTGAATGGGAAAAGATTCATTGAGGATGAAGAAGGGAGAATGAAGTATGAAGGATTCTTATTTACTGGGATATTTTTTTCTTAATAAAAAATTTCCTTCATTCTCCATGCTCCATTCTTCATGCTTTATCGTTAAGAAGGGAGAACGGAGAAGGGAGAATGGAGGCAGTGGATTTTTTGATTTAAAGAAGCAATGCGAAATGGTGGTTTTATCCTTCATTTTCCATGCTCCATCCTTCATGCTTGATTATTAATAAGAAAAGAGATGTTTGATTAACCAAGCGATGGAAGATAAAGAATCCTAATGCATAATTTGGGTTCAACGAAGGGAGCTGTATGGAAATTAGTATAATTATGGGGAGTAAATCTGATCTTTCTCTGGTGCGCAATGGCACTGCTATACTGGATGAATTTGGGATTGAATATGAGATGCGTATATTATCCGCCCATCGCACACCTAAGCAGCTCGTCTCTTATGTGGAGGGGCTTGCTGGTAGGGGTGTTAAGGTGGTTATAGCAGTGGCTGGTAAGGCTGCTGCCCTGCCTGGGGTGGTAGCTGCCCATACCAATCTGCCGGTTATAGGGGTACCGGTTGAGACTAGTCTGCTGGGGCTTGATTCTCTGTTTTCTATTGTGCAGATGCCTGGTGGTATTCCGGTAGCGACGATGGGAATTGGAAAGGCCGGGATGGTCAATGCGGCCTTATTCGCTGTCCATATATTGTCCCTTCATAACGAGGATATAAAGGCCAAGCTGATCGAATACAGGCAGAGGATGGCAGATAAGGTCCTGGAATCCCAACGAGAGCTGGAAAATTGAGTAAGATTTTTACTATAAATCAGAACGATATAAATCTGGATGATGTCA
Organism: Candidatus Omnitrophota bacterium; assembly: GCA_027034965.1. Lineage (GTDB taxonomy): Bacteria > Omnitrophota > Gorgyraeia > S143-82 > S143-82 > S143-82. The sequence continues at coordinate 319 of JALVWL010000184.1, read as the reverse complement.
TTGAGGTCGTGGATATACTCCAGGATGGCGGGGTTGTTGTCTTGCCGACGGAGACTGTATACGGCCTGGCGGTCAGGGCAGATAGCGAAGAGGCAATAGAGCGTCTTAAATCACTGAAGGCCAGACCAGAGAATAAGCCTTTTCCTATACAGGCATTTCCGTTTAAGCGTATATATGAGCTTACGCCGAAGGAAACGATAGCCCCCAATGTCTATCGTCTTATAGATAGCCTATGGCCAGGTCCGCTTACCGTCCTTATGCCTGACAAGGCGGATGTGAACAGAAAGGTGGGGATAAGGATTAGTTCCCATCCAGTGGT
>JALVWL010000183.1 GCA_027034965.1 Candidatus Omnitrophota bacterium | reverse complement strand
GGATAGAATGAATTAATATACGCCTGCCGGTTTGAGTTTGTTTGCCTTGTTTGTTTTATTTGCCTGTATGTGTTATGAGACCAAACACGATTGTCCTTACTAAATCCAGTAATTCTTTCATTACTCTGCGAATTTATGAAGGTAAGCGCAGTAAGTCTGTCCGCATTGGTGGGGTGTGGTGAGAGCTAATGAGACTAAAAGTTCCTGGAAGAATCTGTTTTACTTGGTTAAAGAATTTTGAAGGAAAATTTGATCTCTTGGAGGGGAGGGGATTTGGTATAATAAGAGCAAAAACAATAAGGATAATCTATATGGAGAAGACAGTCTATGTTATAGGTGGGCCAAATGGAGCGGGTAAAACTACATTTGTCTCTAATTTCTTGCCCAATTATGCGGAAGTAAAGAATTTCATTAATGCTGATAATATTGCTGCGGGGCTCTCGCCTTTTGATCCTTTTTCTATGGAAATAAAGGCTGGCAAGATTATGATGGAATGTATCTATTCTGCTATAAAGCGTGGAGAAAGCTTTGGTTTTGAGACTACCCTTGCAGGGAAAATATGGAAAAGGATATTGGAATATCTCAAAGATAATGATTATATAGTGAAATTATTCTTCTTAAATGTTGCAAGTATTGATATATGCATTGATAGGATAAAAAACAGAGTAAAACTCGGAGGACATTATATCCCTGAGGATGTAGTTATACGCAGGTATTATAGAGCGAGATACAACTTTTGGCATAAATACAGGCTATTGGCAGATAAGTGGTATTTATTTGATAATACGGGTAATAAGGCAATTTTTATAGCTTCCAGTGAAGAGGTTGCCCATAGGGAATATCTTTATAAGTTTGAGGAGGAATCCAATGAAGAAGGTAAGTAGACAGAGAGAATTTGACGGAAAGACGTTAGAGAAGATAATGAATGAAGCCATAAAAAAAGCAATAGATAAACAGCTGAAATTAGGCGTGCCTGCAGTATATATAAAAGATGGCAAAGTTTGTTACCTGATGCCGGATGGCCGTGAAGTGTTTAAGGAAAAAGCGGAAAAGATATAAATATATGTCTAAAAATCACGGATTAACATTGTAAGGGAAGATATCCAAAAATCTCTCCAATCCCCGCTAATCCCCCGAAACTCAAGTTCACTATGGTAAAATTTGTTTCACTTTATGAAACAAAATCTTCCTGAAAGAATCAGTACCACTATATGAAACAAAATCTTTCAGGAAAAATCTGTTTCATTTTATGATAGTGATTTTTCCTGGAAAAAATTGTTTCACTTTGTGAAACAAAATCTTTTTGGAAGAATCAGTACCATTTGGGTGGGGGAGGGGATGGAGAAATAACTGCAATTTATTCCTTGGAAATCGATGATTTTTGGAGTATATTATCTACTTCAAGGTAAATAGGTGGTTCGAATAGCTAATAGCGTTTTATTTGCAAAAACAAAAAAGGAGGGACGCGTTATGGCATGCAAGAGGAAGGCTGCTAAGTCAGCTGGTTCAAAAAGGGCGCCGAAGTATGTGTATTTCTTTGGCAACGGAAAGGCAGAGGGCAATGCCGGGATGAAGATGCTCCTGGGAGGGAAGGGCGCCAATCTCGCGGAAATGACTAATATCGGTATCCCTGTTCCCCCTGGTTTTACGATAAGCACGGAGGTGTGTGCCTATTATTATAAGCATGGTAAAAAGTATCCTTCAACTTTGAGGGCGGAGATTGAGAAGAATCTGGCCAAGTTAGAGAAGGCAATGAAGAAAAAATTTGGCGATCCAGAGAACCCTCTTCTTGTCTCTGTTCGTTCTGGCGCTCCGATTTCTATGCCCGGGATGATGGATACTATTCTTAATCTAGGGTTAAACGATGAGACTGTAGAGGGACTGGCAAAACGTGCTAATAACCCTAGATTTGCCTGGGACTCCTACCGTAGATTTATCCAGATGTTTGGAAACGTTGTCCTTGGAATTGAGCATAGCAAATTTGAGCACGAGCTTGAAGCCGTAAAGGAGAAAAAGGGAGTAAAGCTGGATACGGAGCTGGATGTCGATGCATTGAAGGAGGTGGTTGAGAGGTATAAGGCCCTGGTGAAGAAGGAAAAAGGTTTTGACCTGCCTCAGGATCCAAGGAAACAGCTCGATATGGCAATAGATGCAGTCTTCTCTTCCTGGAATAATCCAAGGGCTATTACTTATAGAAAGATAAACGAGATTCCTGATGATTTAGGCACAGCTGTTAATGTCCAGTCTATGGTCTTTGGTAACTTAGGCCCGACCTCTGGAACAGGGGTTGCCTTTACAAGGGATCCCAGTACTGGTGAAAAGCGGTTCTTCGGGGAATTTCTTATCAATGCTCAAGGCGAAGACGTTGTCGCTGGTATAAGGACTCCTGAGCCAATTGACCAGCTGGCAAAAGAGATGCCAAAGGTATATAAGCAGCTTGTTCAGGTCTATAAGAGGCTTGAGAAACATTATCGCGATATGCAGGACCTTGAGTTTACCGTTGAGGATGGTGTGCTATATCTCCTCCAGACCAGAACCGGTAAGAGGACTGCTAAGGCAGCGGTTAAGATCGCTGTTGATATGGTGAAAGAGAAACTCATCTCTAAGGAAGAGGCGGTTATGAGGGTTGCTCCATCTCAATTGGATCAGCTCCTTCATCCTATGATAGACCCAAAGCAGGATTTAAAGGTCATTGCAAAGGGTCTGCCAGCCTCTCCTGGTGCAGCAGTTGGTCAGGTGGTCTTTACTGCTGAGGAGGCCATAGCGAGGAAGGAGAAGGGGGATAAGGTCGTATTGGTTAGGCTTGAGACCTCTCCTGAGGATGTTGGTGGTATGGCGGCAGCTGAAGGTATTCTTACTGCAAGGGGTGGTATGACTTCTCATGCGGCGGTTGTAGGCCGCGGTATGGGTAAGTGTTGCGTCGTTGGATGTGGGGATATAACTGTCTATGAAGATGAGAAGCGTTTTGTTACCAAAGACGGTGTTGAGGTAAAAGAGGGTGATTGGATTAGCTTGAATGGTTCAACTGGCGATGTCTATCTCGGGCAGGCAAAATTGATTGAACCGGAGATAGCAGGTGAGTTCAAGCAGCTTATGAAGTGGGCCGATTCAATAAGGGAATTGAATGTGCGCACGAATGCCGATACTCCTCACGATGCCCAGGTTGCACGTGATTTCGGAGCAGAGGGAATTGGGCTTTGCCGCACAGAGCATATGTTCTTTGCTGAGGATAGAATACCTGCAGTGAGAGAGATGATTATTGCCAGAGACGATAAAGAGGCAAGGGAAAAGGCACTTAAGAAGCTCCTTCCTATGCAGAAGGGTGACTTTAAAGAGCTATTTAAAGTTATGAAGGGTCTGCCTGTTACGATAAGGCTCTTAGACCCGCCTTTGCACGAGTTCTTACCTCATACAGAAGAGGAGATGAAGGAGCTCTCTAAGCAGATAAATGTTCCTTTTGAGACGATAAAAGAGGCTGTAACTGAGCTCCATGAATTTAACCCTATGCTTGGCCATCGCGGATGCCGCCTTGGTATTACCTACCCTGAGATATACGAGATGCAGGCAAGGGCTATCTTTGAGGCAGCAGCAGAGTTGGCTAAAGAGAAGATTAAGGTTGAGCCTGAGGTAATGATTCCTCTGGTTGGTCACGTAAAAGAGCTTGAGCTTATGAAAGAGGTCGTTATAAAGGCGGCAAATGAGGTTATGGCTGAGAAGGGTGTTAAGATTAAGTATAAGGTTGGGACTATGATAGAGGTGCCGCGCGCAGCCATAACTGCTGATGAGATTGCCCAGGAGGCAGACTTCTTCAGCTTTGGTACGAATGACCTTACCCAGATGGGCTGTGGTTTCTCTCGCGATGACTCTGGTAAGTTCCTTCCTGAGTATATAGAGAAGGGTATATATGAGAAGGATCCGTTTGTCAGTCTGGATCAGGCCGGTATTGGTAAGCTTATGCAGATAGCTGCCCAGGGCGGACGTTCTGTAAAGGAAGATCTAAAGCTGGGTATCTGCGGTGAGCACGGCGGAGATCCTGACACTATTGACTTCTGTCATAGGATTGGGCTTAATTACGTGAGCTGCTCTCCGTTCCGCGTGCCTATCGCAAGACTTGCCGCTGCCCAGGCTGCTATAAGGAATGCATCTGCTAAGAAGGGCAAGGTACGGAGTAAAAAAGCCAAGAAGACTAAAAGGTAAGCGATTACCTGTTTTGGCTGGACCATAAAGGCGGGATGACCCCGCCTTTATGGTTATTATGGCCTTGATTCTATTTTAGGAGAGCTTTGTAGATGAATATAGCCATTGATGTCAGGACTGTCCAGGCCCACAGTAGGACGGGGCTGTGGGCCTATACTCAGGGAATGGTCGAAGGGCTCTCCAGGATAGATCCTCAAAACGATTACTTTTTACTGGCAACTGGTCTGAGGGTCAGGCCAGCGGATCTGCCCTTGGATGTGGGTGGTAATTTCCGTAAGACTATTCTGCCAGTACCTGACAGGAGTTTTGCTGGGAAGAGATTTTTCTGGAATGACGTAGCAGTGCCTCTTTTCTGTATCCAAAGAGGGATTCGGGTGTTCTGGCAACCTGCTGGGCATAATCTGCCGCGCTGGGGAGGATTTAGGAAGGTTATCACTGTCCATGATCTGAGGTCACTATATATTAAGGACTTTCTTTCCCAGGATATAGAAGGGCTTAGACGGGCGATGCGTTCGGCGGATAGGGTGATAGCTATATCTGAGTTTACTAAGAAGGATGTGATTGAACACCTGGGGGCAGATGAGAAAAAGGTCGTTGTCGTCTATAATGGTGTCGATAGGATAGAGAGGGTTGAAAATAATGAACAGATCTCTGCCTTCAGGGAGAGGTTTGGCATAAGTGACAGGCCATATATCTTTTCTCTAGGGATGGTCCCAAGGAAGAATGTAAAAAGGACAATAGAGGCCTTTGCCAATTCCAGGCTAAAGGGTGATTTTTATCTCGTATTCGCTGGGGCGCATGGCGGGTTTCTGGGGCAATACAGAGAGCTTGCTATAGAGTTAGGGGTGGAAAAGGACGTTATATTTCTGGAGACTGTTTCGGAGGAGGATTTAAGATTCCTGTATTCGGGAGCGATGTTTTTTGTCTTTCCCTCTTTATTTGAGGGATTCGGTCTGCCAGTGCTTGAGGCCCAGATGTGTGGACTGGCGGTTATCTGTTCTAATACTGCGGCCTTACCAGAGATCGTCGGTGATTCTGCCATACTGGTAGACCCTTATTCCGTAGAAGACATAGCCAAGGCTATGGAACGCCTGGCCTTTGACCAGCAATTGAGGGATTCCCTTTCTGAAAAAGGGATACTAAATGCCAGGAGGTTTGACTGGAATAGGTCAGCAGAAAGACTCCTTGAACTCTTTAACGAGTTGGCATAAATTGGATTTGGGTTATATGAAAGTAACTAAAAACTCAAAACGCAAAACTAAAAACTATAACTCAAGTTTTGAGAATGGAGGAGGGAGGAGGAAGCATGAAGGATTTTTATTTACCAGGATATTTTCCCTTCTTAATGAAAAATTTCCTTCATTCTCCATGCTCCATCCTTCATTCTTAAGATTTAAGGTTTTAAGTTGTAGTTTTGACTTTTGAGATTTGACTTTTGATTTTTAATTTATTATGTTTATCGCATTGTTGCACGTAGAGATAATTATCCCGTTGTCCAGGTCACTTAAGTACAAGCGGCATATCCTGAAGCCGTTGAAGCTGAAGATAAGGGATAGCTTTAATGCCTCGGTTATTGAGTCGGATTATAAGGATAAGTGGCAGAGGGCCCTATTATCTATTGCATTTTTGAGGGAATCTCGTGGTATATTAGATAGTGTGGTGGAGAAGTGTGTTTCTTTTTTGGATAGCGTGCCTGAGGTACAGGTCGTTGATTGGGATGTAGAGGTGATATGATGAATGTGCATATATTGGCGGTTGGTGGTATTGGTATGAGCGGGATAGCGCGGATGATTATGCAGTTGGGGCACAGGGTTTCGGGTTTTGATCTGGATAGAAACTATATCGTGGAGGGGCTGGTTTCATCGGGTCTGGACTTTCGCCCCCTGGATGAGGTACTAAAGGACAGGGGAGTCGATGTGGTGGTGAGGTCTACTGCTATAGGAGATCATCACCCTGAGTTGGTGCTGGCGGTGGAGAGAAATATCCCTGTATATCATAGGGCAGAGATGTTGAATGTCCTGGCCAGGGAGAAGCGGGTTGTAGGGATTACAGGGGCGCACGGCAAGACCACTTCTACCTCTATGCTTGCCTGGATCCTGTTTGCGCTTGGACGGTCTCCGACTGCCTATGTTGGAGGGATAATCAAACAGATTGAGTCAAATGCATGGGTTGGGGCGGGACAATGGGCAGTGCTTGAACTAGATGAGAGCGATGGGACGTTTTCCTTATTTGAGCCTGAGATATTATTTATTCCATCCCTGGAGTTGGAGCACGTCGATTTCTATGGTACTCAAGAGGATATGTTGTCTTTTTTCCAGACTTATTTTGCGCGCCTTAAGGATACGAAGATTCTCTTTGGTTGGCATAGCAAGATAGGTGCTGATGCCTTCCGCCTCGAAGGAGAGGGAAGGATTGTACCTCCAGATCAGATGAGGTTTGTCCCATCGGATTTTGAGATACGCTCTGATTTTTCTATGTGGGTGCGAGTCTACGACAGGGAAAAAGACAGGTATATGGAACAGGTCCTGCCCGTGATAGGCAGGCATAATCTATATAATCTGTGCGGTGTTTTGCAGGTAGTTGATTGGATGGGGATTGATCCAGAAGAGGCATTAACGGTTATGAGGGAATTTCCTGGCGTTTCAAGACGAATGGAGGTCTTGAGCCGCCAGCCGCTTACTGTAATCCATGACTATGCTCATCATCCTACTGAGATAGAAACCACCCTCTCGGCGATAAGGGACGTGGTCGGATGGGATAGGAGGATTGTGGTGGTCTTTGAGCCGCACAGGTATAGCAGGTTTTCTGGATTCTGGCAGGAGTTTCTGTCTTGTTTTGATGCAGCAGACGTTGTGTTAGTGACACCTGTTCATTCGGCAGGTGAGGCGAAGTTGGATAATATAAACAGTGATAGGTTTGCCTTTGAGCTCCAGCGCAGTGGGGGAAAGCCTTCTTATGCGCTTATTGCCTATGATCTAGATGAGGTCTCAGCAGCAGTAAGGCCTGGCGATTGTCTGGTTGTCCTCGGTGCAGGAAAGGTGGTCTCTCTTGCCAAGCAGATAGCCAGTGCCTGGGCCTATCAGAGTAACTGATGAATATCCTTCAGATTCTGCCCAGACTCAATACAGGAGGTGTTGAGCGGGGGGCGATAGAGGTTGCGGCCTTTTTGCGCTCTCACGGTCATAATGCCTGGATTGTCTCTGAGGGCGGATTGAGAGAACCAGAATTACAGGCGCTCGGTATATCCCATATAAGATTGAGCGTTGCTAAAAAGAATCCTCTCACGATGATTTCTGCCGCCCATAGGCTGGCGAAGATTATTCAGGATCTAGATATAGATATTGTCCATGCCAGATCAAGGGTGCCTGCCTGGATAGCCTGGCGCGCAGTGAGAAAGGTAAACCAAAAGAGGTTTAGGGGTTCTGGGTTCCCTAAGATAGTTAATTTTGTTACTACCTGTCATGGTAAGTATTCCCCTGGATATTTTTCCAGGATTATGGGACGCGGGAAAAAAGTGATTGTCCCCAGTGCCTTTATTGGAGAGCATATGTCGTCTGTGTTTGGTGTTGAGAGGGACAAGATTGTTGTTGTGCCTCGAGGGGTTGATTTCTTCAGGTTCAGGTATAATCAGGTATTAACGGATAGGTTGATTTTCGTTGTCATAGGCAGGATTACCAGGAACAAGGGGCAACACATAGCCATTGAGGCATTTGCGCGCGCTACTCAGGGGATTGAAGATGCGGAATTGTGGATAGTAGGGGATGATAGAGACAAGGCCAGTTATATCGACAGCCTTCGTTCCCTTATAAACAGGTTCTCTATTTCGCATAGGGTAAAGTTCCTGGGGCATATCAATGATGTGGAGCGCCTATTCCCAAAGGTATATGCAGTGCTTGCACCTTCACTGTATCCTGAATCCTTCGGCCGGGTCGTTGTAGAGGCCCAGGCGGCTGGCTGTCCGGTAATTGCCTCGGATATCCCTGCCTTCAATGAATTGATTCGTAATGAGAAGAACGGATTGCTGGCGAGGGTGGGGGATGTAGAGGACTGGGCCGGGAAGATTGCGAGGTTAATAAAGGATAGACCGTTGTGTGAACGGATAAGGCTTCAGGCCAGGAGGGATGTAGAGAGGTTTTCTGTAGAGGCTATGTGTGAGTCTGTGCTCTCTGTCTATGAGGAAGTGGCGAATAACTACTCTATTGGATTGATAAAGGGATCGGCACTTGGTGACCTGGTCCTGGCAGGATATGCATTTGTGTCTCTCAGGGCCTCTTTTCCCTCGGCAAGGCTTTTCTGGGCAGGAACGGATCTGACGAGGGAGTTATGGGGAGATAGATATAAGGTATTGAGTTCTGGGAAGAGGTTGTCAGCAAGGGAG
>JALVWL010000182.1 GCA_027034965.1 Candidatus Omnitrophota bacterium | reverse complement strand
CTTTGGCCTGCTCAAGGATGGCCTCTATCCTCTTATACTGTCCACTTCCCCTGTTGACGGCTGCCTTGTTCTGGAATATGTCTAAGAGCGTAAGTCTGTATTCCTCTCTCTGTTTTTCCTCTTCTCTTTTTATATTCATATAGTTTGCGTAGATGGCCATAAGTGCATCTCTGAGTTCCAGGCCTTCGGCCGTGACGATATCCTTCAATTCATCCTCTTTTCCCTGAAATACTGCCTGCTCTATGAGGGGCCAGAGTTTGTCTGGGAGAAGATAACTGCGGGGGGTAATACATGAGAGGAGCTGGGCAGCTCTGGCCCTGGACTGGTCACCACTGCCTAGAATGCCCTTGCCGACTCGCCTCAATGGCCTGCGAAAACGACGGAAGAGCTTTATCCCGCCCAAACTAAGCATAGCTGCTATTGCTGTTAGAAGAAATAAATTATATTTCTTGTTGCCATTTTTTTTGTTTGAGATTGTTGATTGTTTATTTTCTTTCTTTGGCTTCCTAGCTTCCACAATAGGTTTGGCTTTATTTGATTTGTTAGACTGACTCTTGGCAATGGAAGATAGTGTAGTGGTATTTTTATTAAGATAATGTGAGTTAGTAGCTTGCCATAGTTGTTTAATCTGATTTATCTCATGCCATATTTTGTCTATGGATGGAATTGTCTTGGGCCAAAATGCATTATTGGCCTTCCCATAGGCTATAATGTCATCTACTACTTGGTCTATTGTTTCTGCTCGGTCAGTTGTTATGAGGTAAACGGTCAGATCATATATACCTGCTGCACCAGGCGCTGAAAAGATAAATCCAAATTGTTTGTTTTCTATTGCTATGTCTATCATAGAATATACATAGGCCTTTATATTTTCAAATCTGGTAAACGTTTCATTGTCAAGGGGCGGATTGTATAGCCTAATTTTATAATCCAGTTCAAGAATATGGGCGAGCATATCGGCTAGTATACCGATATTAAATGGATTCTTTTCTCTCTGGATTTCTTCCTGAAATACCCTGTATTGTGTATTTAAAGCCTTTATGCTAGATGTTATTTCTTTATAGGCGGTGTCTTCAATTATATGTTTGTATTGTGGATAGTAGGTAGCGATAGCATCCTTTAAGTAGCCTAAACTTTCTATCACCACAGGATCTACACTAACCTGGAAATATTTACCAGTGGAATCCCCACCTATGCGTTGTGCGAAGATTTCTATAGGTGAGATGTCATTTCCATTATCGTTTTTGGCCGGGAGGGGGGCCAATAATTCCAGGAGATATAATAAGTTTTGAGACAGTTCTTCCCTAGGGATCCCTTCCTTTATTCCGCTCTCTATAAAGTTTGTCAACTGAAAATAGAGCTTGCCGTAACACTGCCAGTATATCTTTGCTCCTGTAATATCTGGGGCAGATACTAGTTCAAGGACTGTATTTTGTAGTTTTGTATAATTTATATCATAAAGGCTTCCTTTGTCCTGTTCTTCAGTATCAGATTTATCTTGAGCAGTAGGTATTTCTTGCCCTTTTTCGCCCTTATTTTTAGTGAAGTTGTAGACATAGAGGTAATATTTTTTATCCTTTTCAAATCCAATGTAATTCAGTTTAGAATACCTTACCCTGAGACTATCTATAAATCCTTCATACTGTGATTTTGCGGAAAATATGAATAGGTTACTAGTATATACCCCCGCCATACTATTACTTGGCATACCGACAGAGAGGAGCATAAGCCCTGTGGCCATAGTAGCAGCTATGTATCTTCTTATTCTATAGACTTTCTCTATAAGAGATGCAGGACTAATTATCTTTATACCACTCTTTAGATACCTCATCACAGACAGACTGGCGCCCTTTATCCTATTTAGGACCTTGCCCTTGAGCGAAAATACTATCCCACCGCTTATCCTATCCTGCCCAGTGATATCGTAATAATC
>JALVWL010000181.1 GCA_027034965.1 Candidatus Omnitrophota bacterium | reverse complement strand
GAAACTCTATGCGGGCCTGACGTTCACCCAGACGACCCAGCAATTCCTGGCGTTCCCTGGAGAATAGCTCCTTCTGGGTCTTTAATTCTGAAATTCTGTCCCTATTCATTGATATCTTTGTCAGTGTCTGTTCGTAGTCGGCATTCAGCGACGATAACTGCTCCTGAATCCCTGTTATCTCTTCTTCCAGGGCAAAGACCTTTTTCCTCAGATCCTCAAGCTGTTTGTTATCACCCTCTAATGCCTCTTCAGCAACGGTAATAGAAAGCCTGATCGAGGCAAGCTCCTCCTCTAATTCTTTCTTTTCATTTTCCAAAACAGACCACTGCCTGAGGCCAAAAATCGTTTCTTTTTCCTTGAGTTCATCTGAAAGCTCTTTATACCGCCTGGCCTTCTTTGCCTGTCTTTCCAGAGAATTCAACTGCCGCTTCACTTCATCTATGACATCACCTATGCGCAATAGATTCTGTTCTGTCTCCTGGAGCTTCCTAAGGGTCTCTTTCTTCTTTACCTTATACTTCGTTATGCCTGCGGCCTCATCGAAGACCATCCGCCTTTCCTCGGGCTTTACCCCTATCAACAAGGAGATCTTGCCCTGTTCTATGATGGAATAGGACTCTGCGCCTATCCCAGTGCCCATTAGAAGCTCGGCTATATCCCGCCTTCTCACCTGATTTTTATTAAGGAGGTACTCACTATCGCCTGACCTAAAGAGCCTGCGGGTTATTATTATCTCATCTGCATCATAATCTAGGGCCTTGTCCTGATTATCGAAGACAATGGATACCTCAGCCATATTTAGAGGATGGATGCGGTCGGTGCCATTGAAAATGACATCTTCCATCTTCGAAGCGCGCAAACTGCGGGTGCTCTGTTCACCCAGGGCCCAGCGTATGGCGTCCAGCACATTAGACTTGCCACAGCCGTTGGGGCCAACGATAACCGTGATACCTGGAAGGAATTCTAATAGAGTCTTTTCTCCAAAAGACTTAAAACCGATTATCTCTAATCTCTTAAGGTACATCTAGTCCTCAAAAAGCCTAAAACAACTTCTTTGCCTTACCGTTCAATTCCTTTTGTCTCTCCTCTTCACACTTCACGCACAATAAGGCCGCTGGCATTATCTTAAGACGACCTTTTGGAATGGGCTCTCCGCAGGATTCACAGACCCCATAGGCACCCCTTTCTATCTTCTCCAGGGCATAACGCAGGGCCGAAAGGGTCTCGTATTCCTTCGACAATATCCCTGCAGAGAATTCCCTCTCGTATATCTCTCCAGAGACATCGGCCATATGGACGCTGTAGACAGAGGTCTTCTCCTCGCTGGCTGTCTCTCCCGAAAGCATCTTGACCTCTTTCTCTATCTTCTCTATTTCTTTCAGGATAATCGGCTTAAACACCTTCTTCATCTCTGTTTTTGTCATCTTCTTGGCTCTTGGCATCCTCTATACCTCCCAGGTTAATTTTACCACAGAATCCATCTTTCCTTTTCTCAATTCATCTTTTCCCATTCAAACCCAACTATGTTCCTTTCTTTGCTATCTATCTTTATCCCTACCAGATATATCGGCTTGTTCTGGTTTTCGTATTTCTTATAATACTGCCTCTCTTTTATCTGCTTTATCGCAGATTCGTTCGTATCTACCTTTATTTCGAAGATGTAGATCTTATCCTGCACCATTACCACTATATCCGCCCTGCCCTTATTTGTTACATCCTCTCCGATTACCCTATCTGCTATGCTCTGCAAATATGCAAATATCACTGATGTATAATAACCTTCCTGCCTTGCCATCTCATTCTTGATATGTATATGATACGGCAGTGAGGCAAATAATGATTCAAGTTCCCTTCGCAAATCATCTATATTGCCCTGCTTTAGCGCTACGTGTATGCCTGTGCGCTTCTCTTGATTTAGGCTTTGCGTAAGGTAT
>JALVWL010000180.1 GCA_027034965.1 Candidatus Omnitrophota bacterium | reverse complement strand
AGACAGGCCACCGCAAGGATAGGCAGGTCCTTATCCTCCCATCTAACCTGCATATTGGGTCTAAAGTGGTACTTCTTGACGAGTAGATAGATATCATCGCCCGCATCCTTGTTCCTGTTATCGAATACCGACATCCAGAAGTCAAGGGCCTTTGATAGTTTTCTCCTCTCAGAACCACTAATGCGGGAGAGGAGAAGGTCTAATACATCTGCCCTGGAATAGACCGCCGCTAGTTTAAAGTAATGCCACTTGTCCCCTTCCCTTGTCAGAGAAGCACCATAGTCCAGGAGCGTCTTTATCCTGCAAACCTCGCCGTAGGCCACTGCATAGTCAAGTGGACAGGCCTTATGGCATAGATTTGCATCCGCTCCTCCTTTTAATAAGATCTTTACCTTCTCACAACCATCTCTTACATTCTTTTCACAGGCAAGCATAAGGGCCGTCTGACCATAGGAATCCACTGTATTCGGATCACTGCCAAGCATAAGCATCGCTTTAAGGACATCCGAGGAATTGAAATAGATTGCATGCATAATCGGCAAGGCCCCTTTTTTATTTCTCACATCCATAGGCACACCGCACGAAAATAACCTGCGCACCATATCGGCAGTACCCTTCTCTGCCACATAATGGAACAGCGTATTGCCCTCCTTATCCACCATAGCATCTATGTCCTTTCTACCACAAAGCATCCCTATCAGTTCCTGGCCGCACTCATAGCGCTTTAACACAAGAGAGCGTATTATCATATTGGCCAGTTTCTTTCCATCCAGATTCAGTCCAGAGTCTACAAATTTCCTGAATAGATCGCAGCGCCTAAACTGAAAGGCCGTTTCAAATACCGGAAAATCCTGCCCCCCTTCAATTACTACCTTTTTAATAAGCCGCATTATCTCCTCATCCGAACTAACCTTCCAGAAATATGGGCTTCGCAGGGCATTTAGCGCCTTTTCCTTATTGCGCTTGTCTACTATGGACTTCAGGGCATAAATCGGTCTATACTGCTTACGCAAGAGAAAATCCTGAAATAACTCAGATCTAAAATATAGGAAGGTCAAAATAAGGACAAAAAGCAAAAAAAGAAAGGCAAGAAACAATCTCCTCATATCATTTTTAGTCCTAAGAATAATCCCTAAACGACCTTTATCCCATCAACGGATGTAATCTTCCGGAATTCCGTGATAATATTTCGAGTAAACTTTCCTGGCTGGCCGTCTGCTATTAGTCTATCATCTATCTTTATCACTGGTATTATCTCGGCCGCTGTACCGGTCAGAAAGACCTCATCTGCGGTGTAGAGATCATAGCGAGTAAATCTCTCCTCCTTTACCACCATACCAAGACGGCCGGCTATCTCCATCACTGTCCTGGCGGTAATCCCTTTTAAGACCCCTACTGAAGTAGGCGGGGTAATCAATAGATTGGCCTTTACCATAAATATATTATCACCCGTACACTCGGCCACATAACCTTCGTGGTTCAGCATAAGGGCCTCTTCGTATCCGCGGTGGACGGCCTCTATCTTGGCCATTATGTTGTTCAGATAATTCAGGGACTTCACCTGAGGATTGAGTGCCTCTGGGATATTTCTCCTTGTAGGCACTGTAATAATCGAAAGCCCCTTGGTATAGAGCTCCTGGGGGTACAACTTTATATTATCTGCGATGATAACTACAGATGGTCTGGGACATTTCCTCGGATCAAGGCCAAGGTCTCCCACACCGCGGCTAACCACAACACGGATATATCCATCCGAAAGGCCATTTCTCTTTACTGTCTCGACTATAGCCGATATCATCTCATCCTTGGACATCGGTACATCCAGCATTATGACCCTAGCTGAATCGTAGAGCCTATCTATGTGTTCCTTGAGTTTGAATATGCACCCTGAATACATCCTTATACCTTCAAAGACCCCATCACCGTAAAGGAATCCATGGTCCAGGACAGAAATCCTGGCATCGGCCTCCTCTACAAATTCTCCATTAAGGTAGATAATCATACACTCCTCCCTAGATAAACCGCGCCCTTTGACGCAGAAGACACCAATTTAGAATACCTGGCCAGATATCCCTGTTTAATCTTGGGGCCAAGCAGCTTCATCGTCTTTTTACGATGCTCCAGTTCATCGTCGCTAACCTTAAGGGTCATCTTTTTATTAGGGATATCTATCTCTATCTCGTCTCCATCCTGTATATAGGCAATAGGCCCGCCTTCAGCGGCCTCTGGAGAGATATGCCCTATACAAGGCCCACGTGTACCTCCTGAAAACCTGCCGTCAGTAATAAGCGCAACCGACTCACCAAGACCCATACCAATAACCGCAGATGTCGGCGCCAGCATCTCCCTCATACCAGGGCCGCCCTTTGGCCCCTCGTATCTTATAACTATCACCGTGCCAGGCTTTATCTCACCACCAAGAATCGCCTGCATAGCATCCTCTTCCCTATCAAAGCACCGCGCCTTGCCAGTAAAGCGCATCATATTCTCGCTAACAGCCGACTGCTTTACCACAGCGCCTTCAGGCGCAAGGTTGCCAAATAGAACAGCCAACCCACCTTCAGGATGGTATGCCTTATCAACAGGCCTTAACACGTCAGAATAAAACACCCGCGCATGTTCCTGAATATCTCTTATCCTGTGACCGCTCACAGTTGGATTGTCCTTGATTCTATCTCCAAGAGTCTTTAAAACCGCAGGAATTCCTCCAGCCCAGTGCAAGTCCTCCATAAAATACTCCCCACCCGGACGCAGACTAGCAATGTGAGGTGTCCTCTGGCTTATCTCATCAAAGACCTCAAGAGGCAATTCTACCTCTGCTTCGTGGGCAATAGCCAGTAAATGCAAGACAGTATTCGTCGAACCGCCAAGCGCCATATCAACAGAGATGGCATTTTCAAATGCCTCTTTTGTCATAATATCCCTCGGACGGATATTTTCTCTTACCAGCTCAACTATGCGCTCGCCACTATAAGTAGCAATGCGCTTTTTCTCAGCTAATACCGCAGGGGCAGTCCCACAACCAGGGAGGCTCATACCCAGGGCCTCTGTCAAACAGGCCATAGTATTTGCAGTATATAGTCCCTGACACGAACCAGCACCAGGACAGGCGCATACCTCTAAACTATTAAGCGTATCTTCGTCCATATCTCCCTTCTTATATCGCGCAAGGGCCTCAAACGTATCCCGCACCAGGGAAAGTCGCTGTCCAGCAAAGTTGCCAGCAATCATAGGACCAGCGGTCACTACAATGGCAGGGATATTGAGTCGAGCAATTCCCATAAGCATACCCGGTGTAATCTTATCGCAATTAGTCAGACAGACGAGTCCATCGAGCTTATGGGCCTGGACAACCGTCTCTATGGCGTCTGCAATAAGCTCTCTGGAAGGCAGAGAGTAGAACATCCCGCTATGGCCCATCGCAATACCATCACATATCCCAGGGATACCGAAGATAAAAGGCACACCCCCTGCATACGCAATACCCCTCTCCACAAAGCGCTCAAGGTTTCTCATCTCGACATGACCAGGGATAAGGTCGGTAAATGCCGATGCAATACCAATAAACGGACGAGAAAAATCCCTCTGATTTACACCTGTGGCATACAATAGCGCCCTATGGGGAACACGCTCTAATCCCTTTTTAACCTCATCGCTACGCATAATTAAACCCTCCTGAAATAAAACCAGCGGAGAGGCAGGGATTTGAACCCTGGGTACCCCTTTTGGGGGTACATGCGATTTCCAGTCGCACCCGTTCGTCCACTCCGGCACCTCTCCAGACAAACTTCCTTAAATACCAAATTTTAACACGCAATTATTCGGCTCTGCAAGCTATATTAGCTGCTTAAAGTATCCCCTTTCGCCTTATAAAAGGAAGGAGCTGCCCGGATGGGGGAGGCATCCATCCGGACAGCTGCTATATATGTAAAGCCACCTCATTGGCCTTAGTCTTTTTTCCGCTCTCCTTTAAACGATATCCCTTCTCCTTCCTCGTAATGCTTTCTATTGTCTAACTTCTTTGCCTTTTTCACCAGCTCTATAAACTCCTCTCTCTCTTCCCTGTCGCTTGCATCTGACTTTATGCCCTTCTTTGCAAGCTCTATCACATTATCATAAGTAGCATCCTCTTTATAAGGCGAATTCCTCAATATCATACCAAACTCTGCAACCGCAGCAGCAAAGTTAAGGTCAGGGTCGTTATCGTATTTAAATACGTCTTCTTTGACTGTCTTGACTATCAACTTGCTCTTATCAGCATCTGGCTCTTTATAGCGCAGTTTTACTGTCATCACCTCATCGCTGTTTACTATCTCTGTTTTCTGGTATTTAAGCGGGTCAACACTTGAACTTGCCTCTTCTTCAGAGTCAGCAGGGACTATCTCATAGAGCGCTGTAACCGTATGGCCTGCGCCAAGTTCACCTGCATCTTTTTTATCATCATTAAAGTCTTCCTTTTTGAGAAGACGATTCTCATAGCCTATAAGCCTGTATGACTTTACCTTTGCAGGGTTGAACTCAATCTGAATCTTGACATCCTTTGCAATCGTAAATAAGGTTGAGCCAAGCTCCTTTACCAGGACCTTATAGGCCTCATCTTCTGAATCTATATAGTGATATGAGCCATTGCCCTTGTCAGCCAATTTCTCCATCTTTGAATCCTGCAGGTTTCCAGTGCCAAAACCAAGCACTGTCAGGAATATCCCTTTTTGCCTTTCTTTCTCAATCAATCTCACAAGGCCCGACTCACTGCTCACGCCAACATTAAAGTCTCCATCGGTTGCAAGGATAACGCGGTTATTTCCACCCTTTATGTAATGGCTCTGGGCAACCTGATAGGCGAGTTTTATACCTTCAGCGCCATTGGTTGAACCGCCAGCACTAAGGTTATCTATTGCGCTTAATATCTTATACTTCTGCGTCCCGTCGGTTGAGTCAAGGACGAGGCCTGATGAGCCAGCATAGACAACTATTGCAATGTGCTCTTTTTCACTGAGACGGTTGACCATCATCTTCAATGCCTTCTTTAAGAGCGGCAGTTTATCAGGTGAATCCATAGAACCAGAGACGTCTATCAAAAACACGATATTGCTCTCAGGTATCTCATTTGGGTTAGGAACCTTTCCTTTAAGGCCTATCATTACCAATTTATGCCCCTTCTTCCATGGGCAATTTGCGCCTTTTATGGTGATAGAAAATGGTTCATCGCCTTTCGGCTGGGGATAATCATAGGAAAAATAGTTTATCATCTCCTCAAGGCGCACGCTTCCCTCTGGCGGGAGCTGGCCATTGTTCAAGAACCTGCGGATGTTGGAATAGGATGCGGTATCCACGTCAATAGAAAACGTTGAAAGAGGATTATCCTTTGCAGAGAGAAAGTCATTCGGCGCAACGTAATCATAGGATTCTGTATTAAAGTCCTGCTGGGATGAGTAATTGGCTGGAGACATAGAAACGCCTCCCAACAAAACTGTTTTCTCCATAGATAAACCACCAGCCATCTGGATAGATCTTACTGAACGAGCAGAGGAAGAATACATATAAACAACATCAGGGCTAACTTGAGTATTAACACTCTTCTGCACAGAAACGACAGGCCCCTGGGAAGAAGCGGAAATGCCTTTAGTTGTATAATAGGGCTGAAATTGCATTTCATTTTTTAACTTTCCACGTTTTAATCGCAAAGATACAACCGAATCCCTTAAAGCTGCTTGTTGGCTTCTCTTCAGAAACACATTCCCCAACCACATAAACGCCACCAATGCCACCACAACCAGTCCCCCGGCCACTGCCCATTTGTTTCTCCTTCTTGCTTTCATAGCGCCTACCTCCTTATTCGGCCGGGACAAAACCTCCCCCTTAATGCGGATATCCGCATCAGGGGACAACCCTTCTCCTCTATCCATCCTTACCGCACGGCCAATACCCATAACCTGCTCGTAATATTCCATATACTCTTTATCTGCCTTTATCCTCTCATCTATCTGCCTTGCCTCCTCAGGAGAAAGCTCTCCATCAACATAGGCCTGTATGAGCATCTTCTCTTTTTTGCTAATCATATTCCCATCTCCCTTTTAGAATCCTCATCATTTATAGAATTCTGGGAACTAATAGGAACTATATTTCCATGAAGAGGACATGGACCAAGATATACCATATCATTATCATTGTTATCATAATGCCATGGCTCACCTATTATATCTTTTACCTTTCCACATGCTATCACTTTTCCATTTATGCGTCTGTCCAAGATGAGAACAAATACTACCAATAACAGAATCAAAATCACTCCTTCCACCACCACTACCCATTTATTCCTCTTCTTCTCTTTCATAGCATTCATCTCCTTCCTCATATTCCCATCTCCTTCAAAACAGGGCCTAAGTGTTTTGATAAGGCCTCTCGCGCCCTGAATAACAGTATCTTTACCTTATTAATAGAACAATCCATTGCATCGGCTATCTCCTTATAGGACATTCCTTCGTATTCCCGCAGGACAATCGCTGTCCTCTGCTCAAATGGCAGAATGGCCAAAGCCGCCCTAACCATCTCAGCTATCTCTGCCTCATCTATATTCTCATCTGCTCTCTTATTTTCACCAGCTATCTTCTCTTCTATACCCTTACCTTCCTTATTACTGGAAAACATGCTAAATAATACGAATTTCTTTCTCTTGCGGATGGTATCAAGGCACTTATTACGGGCAATGGTAAACAGCCATGACGGAAACGACATAGACTCATCAAACCTATTTATATTCTCAAAAACAGACAAAAACGTCTCTGCTACAACCTCTTCTGCATCCGCCCGCACCCTTAGCATCCGCAAGGAAAACCCGTAAACTCTGTTTTTATAGCGCTCATACAACATCTCAAACGCACCTCTATCTCCGCTTTTAGCCATACTCACCAACTCTTCGTCTCGCTTATTCCCTGTCTCCATATATCCTCCTATTAGACAATACGCACAACCCCTATGATTTGTTACAGAAAAATTTCAATCCGAAATACAGGCTTGCCACCTATAGCTTTAATTAACTGCTGATCAACCATTCTGTTTCTATTATAGATAAAACTCAAATCTAAAATCTCAAAAGTCAAAACTACAGCTTAAAACTTAAATCTTAAGAATGAAGAATGGAGCATGGAGATCGGTAAATAAAAATCCTTCATGCTTCATTCTCCCTTCTCCTATGTTAACAGTCAATGATAACATCTACTCCATCCTCAAAACTTGAGTTGTGGTTTTTAGTTTTGCGTTTTGAGTTTTTAGTTAATATTATGGTGAATCCTTATCTTTAGCTTTTCCTATTGCGCCACAACGGCTTCCATTATATTTTAATGCCCTATTGCATAATCTGGGATTAAATACATAAAACTAAAGACTGGAAGAGGAAACCACCTGATAGACAAGCAGTTACAAGATACAATTGCCACTCAAATAAACAGGCCCTTTTTAGGCCAGGGCTTATCTATTCAAGGCCTTCTTGAATGCCTTCGTAAGCGCGGGCACTATCTCAAATAGATCGCCTACAATACCGTAGTGGGCGACAGAGAAGATCGGCGCATTAGGGTCGCTGTTGATTGCAATAATACAATTAGACGACTGCATCCCTACTAAGTGCTGTATCTGTCCGGATATGCCTATTGCAAAGTATATCTTCGGACAGACGGTCTTTCCTGTCTGGCCTACCTGATGCGAATAGGGTATCCATCCCGCATCAACAGCAGCGCGCGATGCACCAACCGCACCACCCAATACCTCTGCAAGCTCTTCAAGGAGTTTGAAGTTCTCTGGTGAACGCAGACCCCTTCCACCAGAGACAATGATATCTGCTTCTGCAAGGTTAACAGTTGAGGTCATATCTTTGACAACCTCAAGCACCTTTGTCCTTACGTCCTTATCCTCATCTATTAGAGACTCTCTGATAATCTCGCCCTTGCGTTTTTTATCTGCCTCTGCTTCAGGGAATACCTTGTGCCTGACGGTTGCCATCTGCGGCCTGTGTCTTGGAGTGATTATCGTGGCCATAATATTTCCACCAAACGCAGGCCTTGTCTGGAGAAGATTTCTTGTCTCAAGGTCAACATCAAGGCCAGTGCAATCCGCAGTAAGGCCTGCCTGAATACTTACCGCAACCCGCGAGACAAGAGCGCGGCCGATTGCGGTTGCACCGGATAAGATTATCTCTGGCTTGTGCTTCTTTATCAAACGGGTAAGGACAGCTGCGTATTCTTCATCAACGAAGTATTTTAAAGACGAATCCTCAATCAAATATACCTTATCTGCTCCCCTATAAATAAGCTCCTGGGCCTCTTTTTCAACCGCCTCGCCAAGCAAAACAGCGCCAACGTATGTATCAAGTTTATCAGCCAATTCCCTTGCCTTGCCCAACAGCTCAAAGACAACCGGCTGGACCTTATTTTCTTTCTGTTCAGCAAATACCCACACGCCCCGCCAATCAGAAAACTCCCACTTGGGCTCTTCTTCCTCTCTCTTTATCTCCATTGCATCAAATCTGCAGACCTCAACGCATGCACCGCATAAAGTACAAATCGCTGGGTCAACCACTGCCTTTTTTTCATCATCTATGTGCAATGCCCCAAATGGACACACCTGAACACATGCCCTACATCCAACACACTTGTCACGGTAGATTATAAGCATCTGCCATAACTCCTTTTATTTAAGAAGGTCTAATACCTTACTCACC
>JALVWL010000179.1 GCA_027034965.1 Candidatus Omnitrophota bacterium | reverse complement strand
CTTCTGAAGGTCAGGGACATAATGCGTACAGGGGAGGCCTGTCCGACGGTTAAACCCGATGATATGCTGAAGGATGTCCTTGTCCGAATCACCAGGGCTAAGGCCGGTGCAGCGCTTGTCGTGGACGGTAAGGGGCGGCTTAAGGGGATATTTACGGACGGTGATCTAAGGCGGCATATCGATGAGGATGTCTATATACTTTCACAGCCTATATCCAAATTAATGACACCTGATCCTATATCTGTTAACCAGGATCAGCTTGCAGTAGAGGCGCTTGGAATACTTGAGTCCAGGAAGATAGACGAACTGGCAGTTGTCGATGATAAAGGAAGAGTGGTTGGTATTCTGGATATTCAGGATATAGTAGAAGCAGGCCTCTAATGCATAATTTCAGATAGTCTGGATTAAGATGAATAAATCAGATTTGATTCGTATAGATAAAACTCACCTGTGGCATCCCTATACTCAGGCCAGTGAGTATGCAGATATTGATCCGCTTGTGATTGTTAAGGCGCGTGGATATCGGCTCTATGATGCCGATGGGAGGGCCTATTACGATACGATATCTTCCTGGTGGTGTAATCTCCTCGGGCATAATGTGGAAAGTATAAATGAGGCCATTGAGAGACAGCTAGAGGCCCTGGACCATACGCTGTTTGCAGGGATTACCCATCAGCCTGCCGTAGAACTTGTCAATCAGCTCCTGGAGGTTGTCCCTGGTCATATAAACAGGGCGTTTTTTTCAGACAATGGCTCTACTGCGGTGGAGGTGGCGCTTAAGATGAGCCTTCAGTATTGGGCGATGAAGGGCTTTGAGGAGAGGAAGAGGTTTGTGTTCCTCGAATATGGTTATCACGGAGATACTATAGGGGCGATGAGTGTTAGTGGTGTTTCTCAGTTTAACAGTGCTTTTCGTGCATTATTCTTTGAATCCATCTCAATCCCTTCCCCGGCACTGGATCTTAAGGCCAGCATATCTGCGTTGCGAGATGTGGCCAAGCGTAGGGATATTTGTGCAGTGATAATTGAGCCATCGCTTCAGGGTGCAGGAGGAATGTTATTCTATGGACCTGAATTTATGGATGAGCTGGAGGGCTTGCGTCAGAGGTATGGCTTTCAGGTGATTGTCGACGAGATAGCAGTGGGTTTTGGTCGTCTTGGACGCTGGTTTGCCCATACAGAAAGCAGTCTACGGCCTGATTTTATATGTATAAGCAAATCGATTACCAATGGCGTTCTGCCCTTGGCAGTAACCCTTACTACGGAAGAGGTGTTCCAGGAATTTGTAGGTCCCTATGAGGAAAGGACATTCTTCCATGGACATACCTTTACGGCCAATCCTATTGCCTGTTCAGCCGCCAATGCACTGGTGCGTATCTTAAAGGAGACTGATTATATAGAAGGGGTAAAGGGAATTGAGGAGACTATAGCTGAACTTTCGAATGCTCGATTGCAAGGTTATGGATTTCTTTCTAATATCAGCAATAGGGGTGTGATATGGAGGGCAGAGCTCAAGGGCGCAACGAGAGGCGATATGTTTAGGCTTTACAAGATTGGACTGGAGTACGGGATATTATTAAGGCCCTTGGGAAATGTTATCTATCTGTTTTTGCCTATCAACATTACGAGAGATGAGCTTGAGGATATTTTTGAGAGATTAGATGGGGCGTTGAGAGTCTTTTCTGGCGGATAAAAGTTCTTCTCTGATTATCCTGGATTATGCAGCAGTAGTTCTGTGATATAATGGATTAAACTTTGTCGAGTAAAGAAAAGCAAGGACATATATATAATTCGAAAGAAAGCCAGATTATGCAATAGGGATTAAGCTTAAGAATGAAGAATGGAGCATGGAGAATGAGGGAGAATATATTAGTGGATAAAAACCTTCATGCTTCATCCTTCCTGCTTCATTCTCAAAACTTGAGTTATATTTAGATGAGAAAAGA
>JALVWL010000178.1 GCA_027034965.1 Candidatus Omnitrophota bacterium | reverse complement strand
AACCTGCCTCCATCGATTGAAATTGACTTCAATTGTTCTTGGCTTGAGAAGATCTTTGAGAACCTGCTTATAAATGCTGCGGATGCTATAGAAAAGGACGGTAGGATAGATATATGGCTTGAGGAATATGATCTATGGTATAAGGTCTATGTCAGGGATACAGGCTGTGGTATGTCTCAGGAATTTATTGAGAGGGATCTGTTTAGACCATTTGTGTCTACGAAAAAGGCGGGCCTTGGTATAGGTATGTATGAGGTTAAAAATATTATGGAGCAGTTTGGCGGAAGGATAGAGGTCCTGTCCCAACCTGGGCAGGGGACGGAGGTTGTGTTATATTTTCGCAGGTAGATGTAATATAGTTGGAGGAGGCCATGTATCCTAGGCTTTTGATAGTAGACGATGATGAGGCAATAGCCAGGCAATTAAAATGGGCCCTGGCGGATGAATTTGATATCAAGGTAAGCACAGGAAGTAGAGAAGAGGTGTTGAGTCTTTTGTCTGAGTTTTCCCCTGATGTGGTTACCCTGGATATAAATCTGTCCGGAAGTAGTGAAGGCAATGAGGGTCTTGGGCTTCTCCCTGAAATATTGAAGATTAATTCCTTTGTGAAGGTCGTTATGATAACCGCAAACGATACAAAGGATAATGCCCTGACCGCGATAAAAAACGGGGCCTTTGACTTTTATGTGAAACCCATAGATACGCAAGAGATCTCTATTATCCTGAGACGTGCGGTTCATCTCAAGAGGTTGGAGGAGGAATTATACCTTAGTTCTCGAGCTGGAGATATATCTTTTGCAGGTATTGTGGGAAAATCAAGCCCTATGTTAGAGGTGTTTTCAATGATACAGGCAGTTGCTCCGAATGACTTTACGGTTCTTGTCACTGGTGAAAGCGGCACAGGAAAGGAGTTGGTGGCAAGGGCAATTCATAGTATGAGTCCGCGCAGGGAAAGGCCGTTTGTCGTAGTGAACTGCGGGGCCATACCAGAGAATTTGTTGGAGAGCGAATTATTTGGCTACAAGAAGGGGGCATTCACAGGCGCGGTTACAGACAAAAAGGGCAGATTTGAGTTGGCAGACCATGGTACGTTATTTTTAGATGAGGTGGGAGAACTTCCCCTTCACCTGCAGGTAAAGCTCTTGAGGGTACTGCAGGAAAAGGTTATCCAGCCAATCGGTTCGAATAAGGATATCCCCCTGGATATAAGGATAATAGCCGCTACTAATTCAGACCTCAAGGCAAAGGTTGAAAGTGGCGATTTCAGGGAGGATCTATATTACAGATTAAATGTTATAGATATAAAACTGCCTCCTCTACGTGCCAGGGGAGATGACATTGCATTGCTAGCCCAGTATTTTGTTGATAGGTTTTCCCATCAGGTGGGCAAAAAGATTAGTGGATTGACGGATGCGGCTATAAAGAAGTTGGTTTCTTATCCCTGGCCAGGGAATGTCAGACAGCTGGAGAATACCATTCTAAGGGCAGTGATATTGACGCAATCACAGTTTATAGATTCGGATGCTATCGTCTTTGAAGGTATTTCTGCAAAGCCAGAGCTGTCTTTGTCCCTGCCTGATTCCTTAAAGCAGGCAAAGGAGATAGTGGAGAGGATGCTGGTGGAGAGGGCATTGAAAAAGGCGGGTAATAATATATCCAGGGCCGCAAAGATATTGGAGATAAGCCGCCCTCAGTTATACCAACTTATGGCCAGATATGGGATGAAAGAAGCGAATCATTAAGAGAGGGAGATATTAATGAAAATAACTAAAAACTAAAAACTCAAAACGCAAAACTAAAAACCACAACTCAAGTTTTAAGGCAGGAGAAGGGAGAATGAAGCATGAAGGATTTTTATTTACCGAGATATTTTTCTTCCTTAATAAAAAAATTCTTCATTCTCCATGCTTCATTCTTCATTCTTAAGATTTAAGTTTTAAGCTGTGGATATAC
>JALVWL010000177.1 GCA_027034965.1 Candidatus Omnitrophota bacterium | reverse complement strand
TATAGGATTTACCCTCATTAAACGCATTCTCAAGCCTGCCAATCATTGCGGCATTAGCTGCGCCTGAGACATTTTGCACACTGTTAGCAATGCCTATACCACCACTGATAATCTTACCCAGACGGGAAACGTATTCGCTTCCTTCAGAGGTAGTCTGCTCTCTATATACGAAGTCAAATATCCCCTTTGCTGCTGGATCTATTGTTGATAAGGCGCTTCTCATACCATTAAACTCTTTCTCACCCAAAGACTCGCCAAGTCTGCCATAGGCCTCCATCCTCTTTTGCATAACGTGTCCAACTGCGGTATTGACCAGATCTCGGGAGACCAATGTGCCTGTAATCGCCAGATCAGTGGTCAGCCCACCACCCAATAATGCGCCGCTGACAATTATTGCACTTTCTCTGATAACTGATTTGCCATAATCCTTACCAAAATTAACAATCGCCCTTCCCAAGCCAGGACGATTATCAACCGGCCTATTTTTATTAGCGAGCTCCACAGGCTCAACATACTTGTCATAGCCCTTGATAATCCGTGTCTTTAGCATCCTTCCAAGCATCCCAGATTGGCCTACCTCAACCTCCAGACGGCCACGCTCTCCTCCAACAAACTTCTCATAACTATACTTAATACCACCCCTCCAAGCCTTTCCTCCTAAATTCATCATCCGCTCACCAACTACATGGGCAAGCGGTGCACCTGCCAAAACACCGACGAGACTCGTTGTCGCATCATAAAATGCGCCATAATTCTCACCCTTCCAGTTATCAGGATTCATAAGAAATGCCGCACTCTTTGCCGCATCCATATAGAATGGTCTTATGACCATCCAGGTATTGGTAAGATTAAACGCAGCAGAGGCCATAAAATTAGACCGACTGGTAAGTTTACCAAATCCTCTGAACAAGACACCGAAGGCAAACATATCCAAAGCGGTATAAGTTGCGTTTAGGACCATACCTTTCCGAAGGTATGAGCTATCTTTAGTTGCCGCATATTTATATTTCAGGTATTCCTGAACTGAAGCACTGCCTACCTCATTGGGGTCCATCAAAAAGTTTCTGGCAACATAATCAACTCCCTGATGAATATATGAGGTGATACCATGCATAACCCTATTTGCAATAGAAACCCCGCCTGGTTTTACAAAGAAACTAGCTGCAGCAAGACCTGTTCCAAAAGAATAACCTGCTTCAGGAATAGAACTAGGAATGATTTCCCTAACCGTTCCCTTAACAGCAGATTTTGCCATCTCACCTACACTGCCACGCATATAGCCAACAGCCTGCCTTTCACCAGCAGAGGCAACACTTCTCAAACCAGAACGCAATGCCCTTCCGGTTGTCTTTGTTATGCCTCCAAAAATAAATCCTATCTTTGCTCCAACAGAAAATCCTTTTTGGAAGGCATCCCATCTTGAAGAAAACTCACTACTACCTTCCTCATAAGAATAAGCATATCCTGCGCCACTCCCAATCCCCTGAACAATCGTGGAGGACATTCCTTCTTTAACAGTATCTTCGGCAAATCTTACAATCTTCTTTCCAATGCCACCAGAGCTGACTGCCTTTGATGTCTCTTCTCCAACCTCTATTGCAAT
Source organism: Candidatus Omnitrophota bacterium (assembly GCA_027034965.1). Taxonomy (GTDB): domain Bacteria; phylum Omnitrophota; class Gorgyraeia; order S143-82; family S143-82; genus S143-82. The sequence continues at coordinate 7,182 of JALVWL010000177.1, read as the reverse complement.
TTTTGCTTCGGATGTGCCAATCCCTATTTTCCCTGATATCTTCTTAATAGCATTCTTTGACACAGGCACAGGAACCCTTTTTATAACAGATTTGGCACCAGAGGCCACTCTTTTTGCTATACCAAGCGCACCACTGGCTCCTACAGCACCACCTATCGCACCAGTAAAAGCAACCGAATACCAATTAATATCTCCTTTATTAAATACTGCCTGACCACCTGCATTTATTGCCATATCCACAACAGCTTCGCCTATAATACCCCCGATAGTAGCAGCACTGTCACCAAATAAAAGGGTTGCTACACCTCCTCCTGCTGCCCCAGCAAGCTCTCCTATCATCACACCATTGGCTATCGCTGGCGGCAATTGAGTGAGCATAGCAAAACCATATCCTGCATATCTAGCCGCATTATATAATCTGCCTCCTACACCCACTCTATCCAATCTATCTTCTCCTACAAGCGTTGATAGGACTTGCATCCTTTCCTCAGTCAACGTCTGGCCGCCTACTATATGAGCAAGTCCCTGAACAACGGATTCTGCCCAAAATCCTGCAATTCCACCAGCGCTATTCGTATTTAAATAATTCTCTGCCCATCTCTTAATCTTTTTATCTCCTAACCCGGCGAGTTTATCCTGCAAGTTAGCCAGATCTAAAAGGGTCATCGGGTTATCATTTAAGAAAACCACTCCTTTCTTATTTTCGTGATCAATCCACGGCCTGACATATTCTCTAAGACTTGGATCCTTGGCCATAGCCAGAAGTAATGTATTTTTTTTCATTAAAGGAAGTTTTGTCATCTTCATTCGCATATAATTCAAGGCCTGCAGTTGAGAATAATGCAAGTTTGATAGATTCGAAATCTCTTTCCCAAAAAGTTTTCTGGAAGCTGTTTTGAAATCTTCAGAGTTATTCCTTTGCCATTTCTTAATAGTAGCGAGAATCCGTGCCTTAAGCCCACTATTTATAAAACCTATACCCACTCCTCTTTTAGGATTATCCTTATCTAAAATAGGTCTAACCTCAACATCCTTAAACCCAGCGGTAGTAAAATCAGGTATTGTCAAAACAGTATTAAACGAGGCGGAACTTATGGCCTTTGCCAAAGCACCTATCTCATAGGTATTAGCCGAACTTGCGCCCAATTGAACAAAATAATTATCTTTGATTTTTCCTTCCTCGTTATGCACCCAGCGGGTTTTATACGCGCCATTTTTTATTATTTCAGTGAATGTAGAATAGAAAGGCCCGTTACTGTTATCCCGCCAATCAGGACTTGCGCCTACATACCTACTCTTGGGTATCGCGCTTATCATCTCTAAAGAATGCTTGCCACTGTCATTGTAAGTAATACTTGAAACAAATCGCAGGGGCCCTTTGCCTTCGGTATAATAAAGAACATCGTTGTGCAAACCAGTAACAGATACACCACCATTGCCATAGGCCGCAGCCATTCCGCCAATGTTGTTTATACCGTATTTTGCACCTCCTTGAGCAAATATTAAATTATTATCCTCAAAAACATTTATTGCTCGCGACGGTAATTTTTCTTTTGGAGGTTGATTCTCTTCTGACATCTTGCTTATAGATAACAGAAGTGGTGTTTTTTGATTTTTCCCTGCGGTTACTTCCAGCATCCCATTTTCTGCAGAAGCATCTTTTATAGAAATAGAAGCATATTCGCTGCCTTTTATATCAGACAACGACAAATTCCCCTTTATATCGCTATACGTAAATCCACTTTTATCCCCATGGATAGTCATACTATCCACAGAAACAGTAGCTGTTCCTAATTCTAATGGAAGTTTGTTATTTTTTATAAAGGCTGATATTTTTTGCTTATCTCTGCTGTTCAATACATTGAGAAAACCTTTCACTGGTTTATCTGCGCCAAAGTATGATTTTATTGCTTCCTTTTGCTTATCATCGATTTTATCCCAGCCTTTCTCCCTTAATGCCTCAAAGGCATCCTTTTGGAAATCTGTCATTTTTTTGATTGGGGTCAAATAAACCACGTTTACAGAAACTTCGGCCTTTTTGAGAGATGCTGTTATATTCCCTTTTGCCCCTTTACTTGAAGCAAATCCCTTATACGGATTATAGAAAAACCCAGACGCATCTTTCAGATTGGTAACAGATACCTGTTTACCCTTGCCGTCAATCTTTCCAGCTATAATATAATCCTCAAATTTATTCCCGGTTGAAAGTTTATTATCATCAACACCAAACACCAATTGTGTGCGATGGCTCTGACCCGCAGTGGCAGTAAAATTAAGATTACTGGCTATATTTATGTCTATAAGCTGATTTGCTGAAACAAGTTGGTTGCCACTAACGGTTACGTTAACATTTATTGGTTTTATTTCCTGCTTCGACTTTTTGCCATTGACTTGCCCTTGCTGTATATCCTTCGGTCCTCCTGTGTTGGGCTTATTGCCGCCAACAATATAAGCAATAAGCAGCGCAGGTTTACTTTTATCTTTACTTTTGTCTTTAAGTTTTAGTTCGTAATCTCCTGCCTTGGTTCTTTCAAGATCGTAAGTTTCACCTCCTAAGGAAAGCTTGGCGCTTTTAGATACAAAAGAAAACGACTGGTCCGTTGATTTTTTCAAAAACTCAAGTTTCGTCCCTTTTAGAAACACCTTGCCTGTATTCAGCTCATTAGCTGTTCTGGCCTGTATCTGTGCTTTATCACCTTTAAATGCTGAAACAATGAGTTTTAAGTCCTGATTATCAGGAGAGCTTATATTGCCTTGTTTAATAGAGATATTTCCTTTATCAAAAAACGACTTTTTCTTTTCATTACCCGTGTGTATCGTATAAATTGCATTTTCTTCTTTCCCCGTCTTATACGCAAAGGCAACGCCTTTCTTGGCAAGTTTTTCATTTTCAATCTTTATATTGAGATTGTTCCATACATTCGAAGAAAGAAAGCCTCCAGAAACAGTTGCCTTGCCCTTATTGCCTGCATTGCTAAACATTACTGTTGAAAACCGATTATTCAGGCCAAGGGAGCTGCCTTTGCCAAAATCAAAAAAGTTTGTCAGTTCATCTCTTCCCTTAAAGGTGGCATTCACTTGGAGAATCTGTTTCTTTTCACCTTTTGGGCCTTTTGGCGACTTGGGAGAACCACTTCTACTAATATTATTTGTAACATCATTCGCCACAAGGGGAAGGACAGCTTTTCCTTTTAATTCTAAAATAAGGGTGTTCTTTTTGCTTCTCAAGATAGCAACTGTCGCTTTATTCCACTTATTAGTCTTCGCATCCTTCATTGCAACTTCTACTTCTATGCCCTTATCTTCTGTTCCCTTCTTATTACTCAAAATATTCCGTGTAATATTGTTTTTGCCGTTTATTATGTATTGCGTCTTAATAGCTTCATTTTTGGCCGTTAGTTTTGTCAAAAACGGCTTTCCTGTCTCGGGGTCTATAACCTGCGTCAATATCTCATTCTCATGATTAGTAATCTTTGCGCGGCCGTTATAGATTTGATTATTTTTATTAAAGGCAACTACCCAGTATCTTTCCTTATTGTATTTATAGTTGGTATTAATCGTCCCATTATTTAGGCCAAATAAATATGTATCCTTTATGGCATTTGAGCCAAAGAAGGTGGTGTTGCGATAGTCAACACTAAAGTTATCCTTGTCAAAGTTGACCAATAAACCAGGCTTAAGACCATGGTTTATCCCAAGAGCGCCTTTCCAGAAACCATCATCCACATTCCAATTGAGGTTGTACAGGATATAGCCATTTCCACCAACATTGGTTTTATCAACCTGAGCGGCAAACATATTCGCAGGAAGGGCAGGACCGGGCTTTGACGGCTCATTAGATTTTGCGCCGGCTCTATCAAGTACAGCAAACTTACCGGCATAGAGTAGTTGGGAATCTCTGACTATACCTTTATTCGTTTTAAATAAGGCAACGCCAAGGCTATGGTAATTTATTTCTTTCTTACCATTGGTATTAATGCTTTGGTTAACAGAGGAAGAAAGGAGTATTGGCCGGCCCTTGCTATCGTAATAAGACTGGAAGTTTACGGTTGTGTTAAATGCACCCTGGTTGTATCTCCTCTTACCAGCATCTTGACTATTTTCTAACGCCCTAATGACTATTGTCCTTGCGACAGGGCTTGTATCCAAATATTGCTGCGCACCTTTTATATCCCCCTTGTCTATAAGATTGCGTAAAGTTTTATAATATTGATTCTCTTTTAGAGCAGGGCCGGGATTCATAAACCTTTCAGAATTTTTGAGTCTATTTAATAGGTCTTTACTAACTTCAATCCCTGCCACAGTGCTATTTATGTTTCTATCGTATAGGACTACTTTTTGGAGTGCTGATTTTTGTGTGCTTTGTGGAGTTAGAGGTTGGCTCTTGGGCGGCGCTCCTTTTACTGGGGCAACTCTTTTCTTTTTCCCTGGAATAGACGCTACTACGGACTGTATTTTCCCATCATTTATCGTTACTGTTACTTTTGCAGCTTCATTTGGTATATCTTTTTTACTAACTATTCCAGGTAGATTGTTTTTACTAAAATCATACTTCCCATCTTCAAATATAAATTTCACTTTACCATCTTCATCCAATCTCACTGCCTTCACTGGCAATCCTGTACTTGCAGCTTTATCTCTTATGTTTTTAGGCATATCTTTTAGTTCATATTCTCCTGCCTTCCATTTCTTATCTACAGTTCCATTGGAATTGATTTTTATCTTTAACAAATGCATTAAACTCGGATCTTTTAATTCAAATGCTTCTTTTACCTCTTTAAATAATTCTGGTTTTTTCTTTAATGCGTTAAAATCCATCCATCTCCCTATAAAGGGGTTATTTGAGTTCTGTCTTTGGGAATTGCCTATGCCTTTGGGAATCTCTATCTTCTTGGTAGGAAGCCTTTGGTTTTGCTCAAGACTGGTAACACTAAGTTTATCCGGATTTGGATTTACCAGATTTCCATATGTATTAAACTCTATGGAATTGTCAGTAAATATAGAATAGGCGCGGGCGTAGGTATTATCAGAGATGATGTATCCTGCATTTGCCCTTGAGAGGAGCTTGCCATCAATCTTTGCCTCCTTATTTATCATATCAAATTTCATATCCTTATCATCCATAACAAACCAGAGAGATTTATTGCCGCCCGCTGCCTCTATTAGGTGCTTTTCGCCAGTAGCAAGGCTAAAGAAGCTTCTGGTAGGATTGCCATCTAATGAAGTCCTTTCTAAGAATAAGTTCGGCTTTACAGGACCTTTACCTCCCAAACCAGAATATCCAGTTATACGGAAGTTTTGAAACCTGATGATACCACCACTAAAGTCTGCGCCTATTCCATTTTTGATAGTCTTCCCAAGCCTTAATATCTGCAGATTACCAAAACGATCATAGCTTGGGGCAACACCTTTTTTGGCAGCATTTTCAGGGATGGTTAGTTTTAAATTTCTAAATATCTCCCTTGATACCATCCCTCCCTTGCCCATATCTTCTATACCGCCAAGGATAGAGTCCGATGAGACAGAGCCTTGTGCGCGTATGGGGATGGATGTGCCTTTATTAAATTTTAAGTCCATATCGCCTTCTTTCCTATCCATTACTGTGGTTTCTATCACAGGCTGTGATACCTGAATCTGTCCGGTTTTAACAAGATCTTGAAGCGCTAATTTAGTAGCTAACTCGGGCGTGGTTAGAGACTTGGAAAGAGTAGCGTTTATCACATCATTTACCGTAATCTCAGGTTGAGGATTTATTGGGGGTTTGTTTTTTTCCGCTGGCTCTACTGGCGGTCTTGTCGCAGAAAATACAGCCTGTAGATCTTTATCTGGGGTGAACCTAAGGGTATCTAAATCTATCGTTCCTGATACTTTCATCTGGTCATTGCGGCTATATGTCCCTTGAGCTAACAATCCATTCTTGCCAATACCTCCTAAAAGGCTCTTGCTTAATCCAAAGCCGCCATTGGGTTGTTTGAATGTGTCAATGGATGTCAGGATTGTTGCGGGGTTGTTGAATTTCAATATCTCTGTGCCGAAATCGCTGTGATAGTGAAGCTCATTTACATTGCTGCGGACAACAGCAGCGCTTGTGCCAGGGACAAGGTCAAGATTAGAACCAAACGAGACCGAATAAAACTTAGCACCATAATCCGTCATCCAGCCAATTGAATTGATGGTATTGTTAAATCTGTTTATAGTATTGTTGCCGAATTGCCTATCTCCAATAATGTTTCCGTTACTGATATTGGCCAGGACTGCAATGTCATTACCAGCTCGGCCCACATTCTTTACCAAAAGATTTCTATCAGTAAATAAGGTGGTATTGCGCAGGTCAACCGTTACTGGGGCATCTTTTGTCTTTCCAAAGTCAACAGTTATCCCTGGCCTTGCATTGTAAATACTATTAAACCTTAAATTGCTATCACTCACAGATGTAAGATTTGAATCAAGCAAATCCATTCCCTTATCTATGTCCAGCAATATCATCCTATTATCGCCAGTAGGGTTGACAGCATAGGCAACTTGAGTGCTGGGAAGAGCACCTCCAGCATTAGCAGAAGGACTGATATTTGCTGATTTATTTAAGTCATTTATAATGTGATTCTGGAAGTCGATTATCTTGCCGCGCATAAAATGCACCCTGCCAGCTCTATCCATAGAACCAACTCCAACCACTGCAAATCTATTTTTATCAGGACTTATGGCATCTACATCAGCCTTTAATTTACTGGTATTTATCTCATAGCTTATAGAAATATTTGTTATGCCATTGTTTACTTCGGGATTGAACGTAAGCATATACCCCGCGCTCTCAGCATTATTCAACACCTTTTGCGCAATATCACCGCGTCCAGCTGCAAATTCGCGAAGTTCGTTGACAGATAATTCCCTATCGGTTCCTAAAGCCGTCCACCACGAAACCAATCTGGTAGTTGGCTTTGTGGGATCATTTTCATTTATGAGAGTTAAACCAGAGAGGCTGAGGAATGAATTGACAGGACTAAGACCAAGTGAATTGCCTGCTCTAACCTGCCTATATAATACCTTGTGTTCTATTCCCTTTAATTTCAGATCTTCGATCCTTGCTTCGGCTATGGTCTCTCCTGTGGGAGAAAAATAGAGGGAGCTTATTTTCCCGCCAATATTCACATACCTTTCTCTGGCGTTTTCATCCAGAACAGA
>JALVWL010000176.1 GCA_027034965.1 Candidatus Omnitrophota bacterium | reverse complement strand
ACGATAGACCTGGAAAACGGCTCTATCCCCTTATTCTTAAGGGCAATGAGGCGCTCTTTCCTGCTCTGTATCAAATCCATCTCTGCCATAGACCGATATTGTAAACCTAAACATATCCCTGTGTCAAAATATTTCCTAATCCCCTACACTCTAGCAAGATTTGAAGCTAATTTATGATACTGTTTCCTATAATCCCAAATTATGCAATAGGGGATTAAAATATAATGGAACTCGTTGTAGGACAGATAAATAACTAAAAACTCAAAACTAAAAACTAAAAACCACAACTCAAGTTTTGAGAATGGAGGATGGAGAAGGAAGCATGAAGGATTCTTATTTACTGGGATATGTTTCATTCTTAATAAAAAATTTCCTTCATTCTCCATGCTCCATTCTTCATGCTTGATTGTTAAGAAGAAAAGAGATGTTTGATTAACAGGGTGATGTAAGGTAAAGAATTCTAATGCATAATTCGGGATAATTTTGATATAGTTCAATTGCCAAAATGGTAGATAGTGCTATACTATTAATTGAAAACTTGGCAATAAATATACAAAAAAATTAAAGCTTTTTGAGTAAATGCCGATTATAATATTGAGGCAAGGAAATGGACAAGATACAGGGAACACAATCAAGGCAGACGCAGTACCTAAACGAACTCCTGTCAAACAAGAAAGTCAATGCAAGACAGGAGGATAAGAATAAAAAAGCAGGTTCTGCAAAGGAGACAGATAACAGGGATCAGGTACAGATCTCTCAGGAGGGCAGACAACTATCCGAGGCCAGGGAATACTACAGGGAATTCTTAAAAAAACGCGCTGAAGAGGTCAAAGAGGCACGTGAAAAGCGAATAGAGGAGACAAAAAAGCGACTCAAAGAACACAAATACACCATCAACAGCGAAAGAATTGCCCAAGAACTCTCCAATCAAGAGTTGGGCTATTGATCTATTTCTCCTCAATTTTTTCCTGACCTCCGCAAAGGGACACCAAAAGCCTATCTTTTTACGCAAAGCTTGCCACTATAACCTTATTCCCAATTATGTGATAACTCATTTTAAACGGACGGATTGAATCTATTCTATGACGAAAAAGGATAGAGGAACCAGGGCATAACACAAAAACAATCTTGAGATTTTATGACATTTAGCCTGGATTATGCATTTCAAATTTCTTTCCTTAATCTGCGATTTCCACCTTTTTTCATATTAGAATAAAACAAAAGCATATCCCTTTCTACTTTGGATACCCCTACGGATAGTTCTTCGTCTACAAGGACGTCTTCCTTTTTCCAGAGGATACCAATCACAGCAAAATCTTCTGGCAGAAAGGCAGCAAAAGATTTTATATCCAATGCAAGTTTGTCAACCAAGGCCTGCATGGGCAACTTTGCGCTGGCAAGCAATAATTTTCCAAGCCTATCTATATCGTAACTACGGCCTTCTTTATTTCTGACATTAAAGATAGATGGTGTATAGAACAACACAATATCTCCCTTTGCGATCTTTATCTCTCTTGGCTCGTAATATATCTCTCGAGATATACCTAAAGGTATCCTCTCTTCTACTTCATAACACTTGACCTGTTTTCTGAGCCTATCCAGAACAACAAAAGAGAGCCCACCTGCACCGGAAAAGAACAACCTATTATTAGGGGCATCCAAAAGGACATACAAAAACTTCGCGCTCATATTTACTACTTTACCCCGTACCAGGGCCTTATTTACACTGTAAACCACCTCCCCTGGCTGATGCGTAATTATAGAATGAGATCTCAGCAGGCCCCTTAAATAAGAGAGCTTTGTTAGTGCAGACTTGCCAAGATCCATAACATCGGCAACTACCAGGGCCAATTTATCCTGGCCTACATCTACAAAGTCGTACATACTACCACCTATTTCCTGTCCATATGACTCCCGAATTCGTATATCCATCCAATCTACATAGGGTGGAAGATAGGTTGTCTTT
>JALVWL010000175.1 GCA_027034965.1 Candidatus Omnitrophota bacterium | reverse complement strand
GTATACTGATAATCAGTCCTGCTGCTCTTATGGATAAGGTCTATAGAATAAGAGGATACATAGCCGCTACCATGGCTACAGGGCTTATGTTTTTCTCTCTCAGTATGCCAAGTAATACTATGGCGGGGATCTTTGTGCGTCCAAGTTCAGAGATATCTGTTGCCAATGATCCTTTAATTGTCCATTCAAGTGGTCTGCTGCAGGTTGTATTTAGAGACGAGGATGAAATGAGGAGCTATATAAGGACAAAAGGTATTAGGGATTATATCGCCTTTGAGAAAGACGGGCAGTACTACCTGACAGTATTTAAGAGGTTTGAATCTGTCTCCTCTGAAGGGGGGGCTTCGAAAGAGTCGAAGGAAGGAGTAACTCTATTGAGAGAGATAGAGAAACAGATGGAAGAATATAAACAGATCTATATGACTATACAGAAAAGAATGATGGATATAAAGGAGGTAGGAAAGAATAATTGGTCGACTTTTCAACTCTACGGTCTCTCCTATGACATCGAGGAGCTTGTTGTTGTTGGATTAAAGGCTGGGCTTTCACCTTCAGAAATCAAAGATAAAATTAGTCTTCTCTTATTGGACTTAAACGAAATTAGTAAAATACATTCCGTAAATTATGACGAACCCATTATAGATAAATTAATAAGATTTCTTACTATGAGTGGAATGTCGAGTTCGGACCTTGATGCACTAGACCCTCTGAGGATAAAGGCAATGTCATATCTGGCAGATGTGGTAGCTGAGACCCTAAACCCTGAGTTAAATAACAGATTTAGGGATGGGATAAGAAGGGATATAGATAATAGCATTGACTTCTTACGGAACAGATATCGTTTGTATTCCCGGTATACGGATGTTGACCAAAGAGAAATGCTGATTAGTGGTCTGTTACGCCCTCTGCTCAGGATTGGGATAAAGACTGCGCTTTTTGATATAGCCCTACCAGAGGATGAAGTAAAGGCGCTTGCAAGAATCAAAAATGAGGTATTCCCTTTGATTGATAGGGCGATTGATGAGTTTGACTATTCATTGATTTCTCAGGCAGGCCTGTTTAATGTGGTCAACTATATGATGTTGGAAGGGCGATATGAAGAGGTTGATGATATTGTCAAAGGATTTATTGAAAGTGAAGGACTTGAGGGTGAGGCTAGGCTTCATCTCGAGCAGCAAATTAATGATCTCAAAAACAACTGGCTAGAATATGGTGGAGACCTGGATATCAGATTGGACATAGAAGAAGATGCTACTGATAGCTACCTTCCAGAAAATGCAGGAGAGAGAATACAGATGGTGGAGCAAGATAAGACTGGACCAGGAGGCAGGCATAGAGGGGCTGTGTTGGTAGGCGGAGCTAGACATCCAGTACGTAACTACAAGACCTTGGGTACAGGTATTTGGGAATCCTACAGCAATATTATATGGTTTTCTATTCTCTCATCCATTGGGGTCTTCTCCTTTCGTCGTTTTCGCAGGCCATTGAGGCGAGTCGGCAAGGGCATTCTAGGCAGTGGTGACCAGTCCAGGGCCAGAGCTGCCCAGCTCCTCTCACGTATTACCCCCCGCAGTTATCTTCTCCCAGACAAACTCTGGCCCCTCATAGAGCAGGCAGTATTCCAGGGAAAAGAGGATGAATTGAAGGATATCGTCAAGGCCGAAGGCCTGGAACTCAGAGATGCACTTATGGCCATCTACGCAAACTATATGAATATAAAAAGAGAAGAGGAAAAACAGAGAGAAGAATATAGACTTACGCTCTTAGACATATTCCAGAACAAGGCAGCCGTCAGCAGGGAAAGTGGGCAGTATAAGAGGATAGAGGCCATCCTTGAGCAGGCCAAAGAACTCTCCGGGATAAAATCAGATATCAACATAGCAGTCATTGATAAATCCCGCCTGAAGATAGCCCAGATAGACTGGCCCAGGGTATTCATTGAAAGAGAAAAACTGCATATTATCTTTCCT
>JALVWL010000174.1 GCA_027034965.1 Candidatus Omnitrophota bacterium | reverse complement strand
ATATATAGAAGAGAAAAAATTAGAGGTGCGCGTATATAAGATTATTTATGAGCTTATAGACCAGATAAAGGCAGCCATAGAAGGGATGCTTGAGCCGATAATAAAAGAGGTCTGGATTGGCACAGCAGAGGTCAGGCAGGTGTTTAAACTCTCAAAGGCAGGGACAGTCGCTGGAAGCTATGTAAAGAAGGGCAAGATTATAAGAGGCGCGAAGGCAAAGGTCATCCGCAATGGACAGGAGGTCTGGACAGGAACGATAGCATCTCTCAAGAGATTTAAAGACGATGTAAGGGAGGTTGCAGAAGGATACGAATGCGGAATAAGCCTTTCCGGGTTTAACCAGATAATGGTGGGCGATAATATAGAGGTATTTCAGGAAGAAAAGATCTTGCGCAAATTAAAATGAGAGCAATTTGTGCTAATATTAACTAAAAAGTCAAAACTAAAAACTAAAAACCACGACCCAAATTTTGAGGATGGAGAAGGGAGAAGGAAGCATGAAGGATTCTTATTTACTGAGATATGTTTCATTCTTAATAAAAAGTTTCCTTCATTCTCCATGCTCCATTCTTCATTCTTGATTGTTAAGAAGGGAGAACGGAGAAGGAAGCATGAAGGCAGTGGGTTTTTTGATTTAAAGAAATAATGCGAAATGCTGGTTTTATCCTTCATTCTCCATGCTTAGGTTTTAAGTTTTAAGCTGTAGTTTTGAGATTTGAGATTTGACTTTTGAGGTTTATTTAGATGAGAAAAGAGAAGGTTGATTAACAAAGCGATGGAATCTGTAGAGTTCTAATGGACAATCCGGAATAAAAAGAGTAAGGAGATATGAAAAGAGAGATTCCTTCACAATATAAGGCCAGAGATGTAGAGGATAGGCTCTATCAATGGTGGGAGAGAGAGGGATTTTTCAATGCCGATAGAGACGAGAAAAGAGAGCCTTATACTATAGTTATCCCGCCGCCAAATGTTACCGGAATTCTCCATATGGGTCATGCCTTAAACGATACTTATCAAGACATATTGATTCGCTATAATCGCATGAAAGGCAAAAATGCCCTTTGGATGCCTGGTACTGACCACGCAGGGATAGCGACCCAGAACGTAGTTGAGAGAAAGATAGCAAAACAAGGCCTGCGCAGGCAGGACCTTGGCAGGGAGAGGTTTTTGGAAGAGGTCTGGAAGTGGAAGGAGGAATACGGGTCAACTATTATCCGTCAGTTAAAGAAATTAGGCGCATCCTGTGACTGGCGCAGGACGAGATTTACAATGGATGATGAGTATTCAAAGGCAGTCAGGTATGTCTTTGTTCATCTGTATAAAAAGGGCCTTATCTATCAGGGCAATTACATAATAAACTGGTGTCCGCGCTGTCATACTGCCTTGGCAGACGAAGAGGCACCAAAGAAAGAGACGCAGGGCAGATTATATTATGTCAGATACCCAATAGAGGGGGAGAAGGATAAATACATCACCGTTGCAACCACCCGTCCAGAGACGATTCTTGGGGACACAGCGGTTGCAGTAAACCCAAAAGATGAGAGGTATAAAGATTTCGTGGGAAAGACAGTTGTCCTGCCCATCCTTGGCAGGAAAATACCCATAATTGCCGATGACTATGTTGACCCTGAATTTGGCACAGGCGCTGTAAAGATTACACCTGCCCATGACCCAAACGACTTTCTGGTGGGCAAGCGCCACAAATTAGAAGAGATAGTGGTGATGGATTCAACCGCTGTGATGACAGAAGAGGCAGGGCCGTTTAAGGGAATGGATAGGTTTGAGTGCCGCAAGGCAATAGTGGATGACCTAAAAAAACAAGGGCTGTTGGTCAAAATAGAGGATCACCTGCACAACGTTGGCCATTGCTATCGTTGTGATACAGTAATTGAGCCATATCTTTCAAGGCAGTGGTTTGTGAAGATGAAGCCTCTGGCTGAGCCAGCAATAAAGGCAGTAAAAGATGGAAGGATTCGCTTTACTC
>JALVWL010000173.1 GCA_027034965.1 Candidatus Omnitrophota bacterium | reverse complement strand
AGTGAGGACCCTGGTTCGTATGGACGGTTATGGGTGGATAGGGATGGCCTGGCCGAGAAGGTGGTTGAGTACAGTGATATGCAGGAGAACGATGTACCTTTTATAAATACGGGTGCCTATTGTCTATTCAGGGACAGACTCAAAAAGGCGCTGTCTGGATTAAGGAAGGACAATCAGCAGGGCGAGTATTATCTTACGGATATTGTCTCTTATCTCTACGATCGGGGGATGGGGCTTTCAGTGGTATGGGCACAGGAGGATGAGGCCATTGGTATAAATTCGCGTCAGGACCTGGCCCTGGCAGAGGAGGTTGCTCGTATGCGCATTATAGAGTCGCATATGGATTCCGGAGTTACGATCCATATGCCTGAGACGGTCTGGATAGAGGAGGATGTCAAGATTGGCAGGGATACGGAGATTATGCCGTTTACGGTGATTAGAAAAGGTGTTAGAATTGGCACTGGCTGTCAGATAGGCCCCTTTGCCCATTTGAGGAGCGGCACCCAGATAGGTGATGATTCTATTGTTGGAAATTTCGTGGAGATAAACAGGTCTAGCTTGAAGAATAGTGTTTATGTAAAGCATCTTACTTATCTGGGTGATACCTCGGTGGGAGATGAAACAAATATAGGCGCTGGTACGATTACGGCAAACTACGACGGCAAGCAGAAGCACAAGACAAAGATTGGAAAGAACTCGTTTATCGGTAGCGGGGCTATTCTCGTTGCGCCGGTAAGGATTGGAGATAGGGCCGTGGTCGGTGCCGGGGCAGTGGTTACGAAGCATCACGATGTTGCTGATGGAGATGTGGTCGTAGGTGTGCCGGCCAGGAGTCTGTCTAAAAATAGGAGTAGGTAGATGGATAAGCTGTCTGTTTTTGCGGGAAATGCTCACAAGCAGCTGGCAGAGGATATCTGTAATCATCTGGGTATTCCTCTTGGTGATGCCCTGGTTACTAGGTTTAGCGATGGTGAGATCAGGGTGAAGATAAATGAGAATGTGAGGGGTAAGGATGTATTTGTGGTCCAGCCTACCTGTCCGCCTACCAATGATAATCTTATGGAGTTGCTTATAATGATAGATGCCCTGAAGAGGGCATCGGCTAAGAGGATAACAGCAGTGATGCCTTATTACGGGTATGCAAGACAGGACCGCAAGGATCAGCCGCGTGTCCCTATCACTGCCAAGTTGGTGGCCAATCTGTTAACGGTTGCTGGTGCAGATAGGGTCCTGACTATGGATTTGCATGCAGGCCAGATACAGGGCTTCTTTGATATCCCTGTGGACAATCTTTATGCAATAAATGTCTTCATAAGTTTTTTAAAGGAGATGGATATCCCTGACTTGACGATTGTCTCGCCGGATGTCGGTGGTATAAAAATGGCCAGGGCCTATGCAAAGAAGATGGGAGCAGGGCTTGCGATTGTGGATAAGCGCAGGGTGGATGCGGATAAGGCTGAGGCAATGAATATATTGGGTGAGGTTAAGGGGAGAAACCTTGTGATAATAGATGACATAATTGCTACCGGGGGATCGTTGATTGAGGCGGCGGCCGCCTTGAAGAAGGCCGGCGCAAAGGATATCTATGCGATGATAACCCACGGCGTCCTGGCCGGCGATGCCGTAAAGAGATTGGCAAGGTCTGAGATCAAGCGCCTGTTTATAAGCGATAGTATTCCCCATACTCCTGAAGATAGGATAGAAGTAATATCAGTTGCCCCCCTGTTTGCTGAGGCGATAAAGCGTATTCACTGGGAGGTTTCTATTAGTTGTCTCTTTGACCAAGTAGCTAGATAAGGAGGTATAGTGATGGATAGAGTTAAGATGAGTGTAAAGCAGAGGCCTATAAAGACAAAGGGGTATTTGAATAAGTTGAGGGAGGATGGTTTTATCCCTGGTGTTGTGTATGGAAAGGATATAGAGGGTGCTATTCCTGTGATGTTTTCTTATCCTGAATTCGTGAAATTTCTCCATCACCACCATTGGGAGAATACGATAATCGATATGACTATAGAGTCCGAAGATGGCAATAAGGACTATACGGTAATTATCCAGGAGATATCTCATGATCCAGTTATGGATAGGATAAACCATGTGGACTTCCACCAGATTTCTATGACAGAGGCCGTTCACGTCAGGGTACCGGTGAAGGCAAAAGGCGAGCCTGTTGGCGTAAAGAAGGGCGGGGTTCTCGAGCATATGGTCTGGGAGATAGATATAGAGTGTTTGCCTACGGATATTCCAGATGCAATAGTTGTTGATGTCTCTGGCCTTGATATCGGGGACTCTATCCATGTCTCGGATATAGAGCCGCCAGAGGGCGTACGGATATTGGAGGCAGGCGATACTGCTGTGTTTTTGGTCGAATATGCAGGCGGAGGCCAGGCAGAGACCTCTGGTGAGCAGGCCGAAGGCCAGGAGCCCGAGGTTATAGAAAAGGGCAGTAAAAAGGAATCTGAATAAATCCGGACGAGATTAAAGCCTACAATGTATATAGGAGATAGGTATCTGTATGAACTGCAGGTTTATCGACGATTATGGTTCGTTTGTTGCAGAGGAGCCGCTGGTCAGGGATGCCTATTTTCCGCTCTGCAATCAGTCCTTGATGGCGGGTATAACCCCGTTCCTGGATGGCGATCTAAAGATTGATCAGGAACATTTTTTTCTTCCGCCTGTCTCGCGTATAAATCTTACCAACGATAAGACCTCAGTCAATCTCTGGTTAAGGTTCCCAAAGGGGCTTTATTCTGTTGTAGGCAAGTCTTCCACGCATCTAAATCATCTCTGGCCTGTAAAATTGCGAGTTGAAGCAGGAATAGGCTGGTTTACAGTGTTCTTTGATAGCGTTGAACTCGGACTGACGGGCACTATTACTTCTTTTGTCGATTATAGGATAGATGCCCAGATCTTCTGGGTAAAGATAAAGAGCCTTGCACGCAAGTCGTTGGGTTTTGAGCCGATTTTCGTTGCACCTGTCTATGCCAGATCAGCTGACAATATAAGGGACCACAGGCACGTAACCTCGTTGTTGAATAGGGTGAGGCTTTTTTCTAATGGATTGGCCGTTAAACCTACAATGTCCTTTGATGAAAGGGGACACAGGATAAATGATGTCGTTTATTGTGCATTCGCTGATAGGCAGCTTAAGGATATTTTTGCCAGCTATGAGGATGTTGTAGGCAGTGGGGATATGCTCAATCCGGTTGGCCTACTGAAGGCAGAGGCAGATAATAAAAATATACAGGGAAAAGAGGTCATTGCGGGCTTGGTCTTCCCGGAGGTAAGACTTAAGAAGGGCGATAGTGTTGAGTTTGCGGTGGCCCTGTTTATTGGAAGAGGAGGCCAGGAGGCTGAGTTCTCTCGTTTTATTAGGCGGATGAATCCCAAGACGGCCTTGAGACGAACCAGGAGGGTCTGGATAGATTACGTCAATACATTAAGGTTTCGCTTTCCAGAGTCTGATTTCTCTAACTGGCTTATGTGGGTGGGTGTCCAGCCCTATTTGAGGAAGATATATGGTTGTTCGTTTCTCCCTGATTTTGATTATGGCAGGGGAGGACGGGGATGGCGTGATCTCTGGCAGGACCTGTTGGGCCTCCTTTTGCGGAATCCCGAAGAGGCACGCCAGGATATATTGAATAATTTCAATGGAGTCAGGATAGATGGATCTAATGCGACGATTATAGGCAAGGGAAAAGGGGAATTCATAGCCGACAGGAATAAGATAACCCGTGTCTGGATGGACCACGGGGTATGGCCGTGGGAGACCACAAAGCTCTATATTGATCAGACAGGAGACTGGCGTATCCTATTTGAGAGGGCTACATATTTCCGAGATGCCCAAATATTTCGTGCTCGCAGGTATGACTATAATTGGAATGGCGAGACGGTATTTAAGACGGCGGATAATAAGGTCTACAAGGGAACTATACTTGAGCACATCCTCCTGCAGCATCTGGTTCAGGTCTTTAATGTAGGAGATAATGGCAATATCCTACTCGAGGATGCCGATTGGAACGACGGTCTAGATATGGCAAGAGAAAGGGGTGAGAGCGTTGCCTTTACCCATTTCTATGCCGGAAACCTCCTTGAAATAGCACAGTTGCTGGAGCGCATATCTGATGATGTCAGGGAGGTGGCGTTGTTGCGAGAGATGGCCTATCTCCTGGAACTCCCTTCTTCTGTATCTGAAAAGCGTAGGCTATTGAATAGTTATTTTGAGGCAGTACAGTCAAGGGGTGTCTCTGGCGAGCAGATGAGTATTGAGACGAGGGAATTGGCGGATATCTTACGAAAAAAGGCACAGGATATGCGCAGGCATCTATTGAAAAAGGAGCTGATAGAGATAGAAGGTCATCGCTTATTTAATGGGTATTACGATAATCTTGGGCACAGGGTCTGTGGAGTAAGGGATGGCCTTGTCAGGGCTACCCTGACAGGTCAGGTCTTTGCACTGATGAAGGGGACAGTAGATAAGGCCCTGGCAAAAGAGATATCTCTATCTGTTGATAAATTTTTATTAGATGAAGAGCTAAAGGGCTATAGGCTTAATACGGATTTCGGTGATATCTACCCTGAACTGGGCAGGGCATTTGCATTTGCCTTTGGGGAAAAGGAAAACGGGGCAATATTTTCGCATATGGTGGTGATGTATGCCAATGCCTTATTCAGGCAAGGACTGGTTAAAGAGGCAGCAAAGGCCCTTTTGAGCTTGTATAAGCTGGCTATGGACTTTGAGAAGTCTCGCAGTTTTCCCTGTCTTTCTGAGTATTATAATAATGAAGGGCGAGGGATGTATTCCTATCTTACGGGATCGGCTAGCTGGTATATCCTTACAATATACAGGTATGTCCTGGGCATAGCATCGGATCTAGGGGATGTTGTCTTCGAACCAAGATTGAGCAGGGAGTTCTTTCAGAATGGGGACACGATTGAGGTTGATTGCCTGTTGCTTGGCAAGAAGATGTGCATAAAGATAAAAAATAAAGACGGCCTTGACTGGGGTCAGTACGTCATAAGGTATGTAAAGATTGGGGGCAAAAGAATCCCTGGTGGCTCTGGCAGGGTGGTTATAAGTCGCAAAAACTTTGAATATATGATAAAGGGTAAAAAACGGGTAACTGTAGAGGTAGTACTTGGATGTGCGGAATAGTTGGTATATTAGGGCCCGGAGATAAATCAAAAGAACTTATCGATGGATTGAGTCTGTTGGAGTATAGGGGCTATGATTCGGCAGGTATATGTGTAGTAAAGGATGATAAGCTGCTCTTATTCAAGAAAAAGGGCAAGATAAAGGGACTTCAAAAGGTAGTGGGCCGCAAGGACCTTTCTGCTGTAGTCGGAATAGGCCATACCCGATGGGCGACTCATGGTGAGCCAAGCGATAAAAATTCCCATCCCCATACGGATTGCACCAATACTATTGCCGTAGTGCACAACGGGATAATAGAAAATTATCTGGAGTTAAAGCAAGGGCTTATCGATAAAGGGCACAAATTTGTCTCAGAGACGGATACAGAGGTTATTGCCCATCTGTTGGAGGAGCACTATAAAGGCGATATATATGAGGCGTTGAAGGAGACAATAAAGGCCCTGGATGGGGCCTATGCCCTGGCAGTGATAAGCAAAGACGCGCCTCAGCGTATAGTTGCAGCCCGCAAGGGTTCTCCCTTGGTGATGGGTATTGCCGAGGATAAGATTATATTTGCCAGCGACATCACTCCTATATTGATGTTTACTAGAAAGGTCGTCTACTTGGACGATGGAGATGTGGTAGATGTTAGCGGTATACCTGCTTCCATTCGTATAGAAAACGGCTCTCAGGAGAAGGCTATTCAGGTTAATCAGATTGATTGGGATATATCCCAGGCCCAGAGGTGTGGCCATCCCCACTTTATGTTGAAAGAGATACATGAGCAGCCAGGTGTGATAAATAAACTCTGCAGGCTCCATATAAGGGGTAGTGATGTGGTCTTCCCTGAATTGTCTCATATAGATATCGCGGGTTTGAAGAAGATATATATTATTGGCTGTGGGACAGCCTACCATGCCGGATTAGTTGGGAAGTATGTGATAGAGCGATTTGCAGGGATTCCGGTCGAGGCGGATGTTGCAAGCGAATGGAGGTACAGGGATATCGTTGTGGAAGATGATTCCCTGTGTATTGCTATAAGCCAGTCTGGTGAGACGGCCGATACCCTTGCAGCTGTGGAGAGGTTTAGGAATGAGGGTGTGAAGGTGCTTGCGGTCTGTAATGTAGTGGGCTCTTCCCTTACCCGTGCGGCAGATGCAGTGATACTCACCCATGCAGGTATAGAGATAAGCGTTGCCTCTACCAAGGCCTATACTGCCCAACTTGCGATAATGTATTTGTTGGCCTTTTTCCTCGCCCAAAATAGGGGAAGGGATGTAGCCAGCTATATTGCCGATATGTTGGATGTTTATTCGGCTGTGAGTCAGGTTATTGAGCAGAAAAATGAATTGCAGCATCTGGCCCATCACCACCACCACTTTGGTTCCTTTCTCTATCTTGGAAGGAACCTAGATTATCCCACTGCCCTGGAAGGGGCCCTTAAGTTGAAGGAGATCTCTTATATACCTGCCGAAGGCTATCCTGCGGGAGAGATGAAACATGGCCCAATTGCACTTATAGATGAATACCGTGCAGTAGTCTGTATAGCAACCGATTCGTTTATATATGAAAAGATGCACTCGAATATAGAAGAGATAAAGGCACGAAAGGGAAAGATAATAATCCTGGCAACCTCTGGCAATACCCATATAGGGGAGGAATTTAAAGAGGTTGTTTATTTGCCGAAGATTAATGAGGCCTTTTCTCCTATCTTGAATATAATACCATTGCAGTTATTTGCTTATTATGTAGCTGTTGCAAGGGGCTGTGATGTTGACCAGCCTAGAAACCTTGCGAAGTCAGTGACAGTCGAATGACACCAATTCTTTTGATGGATATTTACCTTGACAAAGAATGTGGGGTATAGTGAAATAATTTTCATTAGATTGTATGATTCCAGATTATGCAATAATATTAACTAAAAAATTAAAAGTCAAAACTAAAGTTTTGAGAATGGAGAAGGAAGCATGGAGGCTTCTTATTTACTAGAATATTTTTCCTTCTTAATAAGAAATTTCCTTCATTCTCCATGCTCCATTCTTCATTCTTAAGGTTTTAAGTTGTGAATTTGACTTTTGAGTTTATAAGATGTATTTACCTCCGGGGTAGAAGATGAAGACGATTATAGAGAAGGCACTTAAAAACATTGTAGCGGATAAATTTTCTAACGCTGTCAATATATTGTTATTCCCTACAAAGGATATATCCTACGGGGATTTCTATACGCCGGTTGCAATGCAGCTTTCCAAGGAAATTCAGCGTCCTGCCCGGGAAATTGCTGCGGAGATAGTTGAGGCATTATTGGCATCTGAGGAAGGCCGATTGCTTGGTAGGGCAGAGGTTGCAGGCCCTGGCTTTATCAATATATTCTTCTGGAGAGCTGCCTGCAAAGGGATTCGTGGAAGAGGGCCGCAGGGTCTTGTTTGAGTATGTGAGTGCGAACCCCACTGGTCCGCTTTCCATTGCCCATGCCCGTCAGGCCGCGGTTGGTGATGCCCTGGTGAGGATAATGAGGTATGCGGGGCACAAGGTCGATACAGAGTATTATCTCAATAATGTTGGTGTCCAGATAGACTTGTTGGGTCGTTCTCTAAAGGAACGTTGTCTAGAGACGCTTGGCAGGACCTGTTTGATTCCAGAGGGTGGCTATAAGGGGGCATATCTAAAGGAGCTGGCGGCCAGGTTCCTCTCCGTGTGCAGGGAAAAGATAGAATCGATAGATGAGGCACCGATAGAGGAGTTTTCGAGATTTGCGGTGGGCGAGATACTGGGGATAATAAAGGATGAGCTCTACAGGTTTGGGGTCAGCTTTGATAATTGGTTCTCTCAGGAGGCAATGGAGAAGGAGGGCGAGGTCAAGGAGGCCCTGGATATACTCAAAGATAGGGGTTTTCTATACGAAAAAGACGGTGCGATATGGTTTGCCTCTACGCGTTTTGGCGATGATAAGGATAGGGTGGTAGTAAAGAGTGATGGGTCCAACACCTATTTTACAGCCGATATCGCCTATCATCGAAATAAGTTTGAGAGAGGGTATAACTGGGTCATCGATATGTGGGGACCGGATCACCACGGCTATATTGCACGGGTTAAGGCGGCAATAGATGCCCTTGGGTTTAATCCAGATCTCTTTGATGTCATTATCGTCCAGTTGGTTACGCTATATAAAAATGGTCGCCCATTGGCTATGTCTACGAGGCAGGGAGAATATATTACTATAGATGAGCTTATGGATGAGGTCGGTGTTGATGCGGCGCGATTCTTCCTATTGATGCGTCGTACGAGCAGTCATCTGGATTTTGACCTAGACTTGGCAAAAAAACAGGCCCCAGAAAACCCTGTCTACTATGTCCAGTATGCCTATGCGCGGGCCTGTAGGATTATGGAGATGTCAGGGACTTCTCCAGAGGGATTGTCTATTGATTTGTTTGAAAGGGCATTCTTGGATGGAGAGATAGAGACGGAAGAAAGACAACTCATCTCCCTTTTCCTGAGATTCCAGTCAGTAATCGAGGCCTGTCTATTTGATCTGGATCCTTATCCCTTGAATGAATACCTGCGCACGTTTGCTGCTGCTTTCCATAGATTTTATGAGCGCTGTCGGGTCATATCCGAAGACGAGCTCAAGACGGCATTTCGTCTGGGAATAGTTGAGGTCTCAAGGGTCGTCCTCAGAAAGGGACTTGATCTGCTTGGCATCTCATCACCTGAACGGATGTAGTCCTTACATTTATCCCAAATTATGCAATAGGGATTTGTGATATAATGGAAGCCGTTGTGAGACAAATTAATTTAGCGGGAACTCCCCATCTGTAAAGATGGGGATGAGAGCCAATTTCTGTTTTTTCCGTTCCTTGATATAATGGATGGATGAGGTTACGAAAGGCAGCGCATACAGTATATAAGACGCAATA
>JALVWL010000172.1:2588-9101 GCA_027034965.1 Candidatus Omnitrophota bacterium | reverse complement strand
TCTTTGTGTTGATAGATGGCTGGCATCTGCTCGTTGGTTCGCTGGCGGCTAGTTTTCGATAGATTAGGTTTATCCCAAATTGCACAATAATATTAACTAAAAACTAAAAACGCAAAACTAAAAACCACAACTCAAAGCTCAAAACTGTTTTAAAATAAGATATAAGAGAAAGCGGAGTTAAGGAAGGCAAAAACGAATTGCAAGAATTGAAAGCTCGGTTTTCGATAAAAAGAAAAGAAATAGAGGGTAAAAGTAAAAAGATTTAAGTTTTAAGCTGTGGTTTTGAGATTTGAGATTTGACTTTTGAGTTTTATTTAGATAAGAAAAGAGGGGTTTGATTAACCAAGCGATGGAAGGTAAAGGATTCTAATGGATAATCTGGAATTATGGGAGTAGATATAAGAGGTGTAATCTATAATGACCTTTATGGTCTGCTGGAGTTTTCGGCAGCGAACCACAAGAATAGGGTATTTCTGGTCGAAGGGGCTGTTAGGTTTTCTTATAGAGATTTCCTCTCGTTTGTCGAGCGTTTTTCAGGTTTGTTGAATTCTCTGGGGATTGGTCCGGGTTCGAAGGTCTGTTTATTCCTTCCCAATAGCGCCTATATGGTGTGTGCCTATTTTGCTATATGGAGATTGGGCGGGGTTGCTGTGCCGGTCAACTATATGTGGAAGGAGGAGGAGCTGGCCTATGTGGTAAAGAACAGCGATGCTGAATTGATTATTACTACTAGCGAAAAATTTGTTATGGCCGCAGGGCTTAAGAAGAGGGTCGAGAGGCTCAGGCATATATTGGATATCGGCAATGCAGTGGATAAGGCCCTGGTATATCCGGTTCCGCCCCAGGCCGTGGTGAAGGAGCAACAGCCTGCTATTATAATATACACTTCGGGTACTACTGGCAGGCCCAAGGGGGCTATGCTTTCCCACTATAATCTCTTGAGTAATGTGCGTTCCTGCAACCTTGCCCTTGAATTTTCCAGGAAGGACGTTGTCCCCTGTTTTCTCCCTCTGTTCCATTCCTTTGCAGTGACGGTCTGTTTGTTGGTCCCTGTCTCTGTAGGGGCAAAGGTTGTCTTGATAGATGCAACCAAGGGGATAAAGCAGATGTTTTTCAAGATGATAAAGGAGAGGACAACGGTCTTTGTCGGGATTCCGCCGGTCTTCTCGCTTATGGCCGAAGCCAGGCTGCCTGCCTGGCTGCCTAACTGGCTGATACGGTTCCTGTTTCCGGTAAGGGTTGCCATATCAGGGTCTTCTGCACTGCCCGTGGAGGTCTTAAAGAGGTTTGAGGATAGGTACAGCATCCCTCTTCTGGAGGGTTATGGGCTTACTGAGGCCTCTCCTGTCGTCTCCCTTAATCCCATAAATGCCCCCAGACACGGTTCGGTTGGTCTGCCGGTTGCGGATGTAGAGGTCAAGATCGTAGATGAAAAGGGCCAGGAATGTCCTGAAGGTCGGGTGGGAGAGATATTGGTGAAGGGACCAAATGTTATGCTTGGCTATTATAAGAGGCTCCTTGAGACAAAGGCAGTCCTTAAGAATGGATGGCTGCATACTGGTGACCTTGGGCATAAGGATAGGGACGGCTACTTATATATCGTCGGCAGGAAGAAGGAGATGATAATCGTAAGGGGACTGAATGTATATCCAAAGGAGATAGAGGATGCAATAAATTCTCTTAGAGAGGTAAAGGAGAGCGCGGTTGTGGGTCTGAAGCACAGGACAAAGGGCGAGATACCCGTGGCATTTGTTGTCTTGAAAAAGGGGATGGAATTGACTGGCCGTGAGATCTTGGGATACTTGAGGTCAAAACTGGCCGATTACAAGGTTCCAAGCAGGGTTGTCTTTCTGGATGAGCTTCCCAAAAACAGCTTGAGGAAGGTCCAGAAGGATAGGTTGATTAGTATGCTGAACAAAGAAAATGGCTGATAAAAGAAAGGGGGCCTTATGAAGGTGGAGATGTTTGATAGTGAAGGCAATAGGGTTCACAGACCGTTTTTTGGGCGGAGCGGGTGGAAGTACATTGTATTGGCGGTAATCGGATTGTGGATAGTCAAGTCCTGCGTGTATGAAGTCCAGCCCAATGAGGTGGCGGTTGTGCAGCGCTTCGGAAAGTTTACAAGGATTGACCATCCTGGTCTGCACTTTAAGTGGCCCCAGCCGATAGAGAAGGCAACCAAGGTCCTTGTGGACTACATCTTTAAGGAGGAGTTTGGATTCAGGACAGTGCGTCCTGGTGTGCGGACCGTCTATGCCCCTGGTAATTATGATGAAGAATCACTCGTGCTTACCGGGGACCTGAATGTGGTGGATATTACCTGGGTTGTCCAGTTTAAGATAAAGGATCCGGTTGCGTTTTTATTCAATGTCCGGAACAAGCGCAAGAATTTACGCGATGTATCAGAGGCAGTGATGCGCGAGGTGGTGGGTGATTATACCTTTGATGAGGTCTTTGTAAAGAGGCTTGAGATAAACAACCTTGTCAAGGAGAGGCTGCAGGAGATACTCGATAAGTATAATATGGGTATACTGGTTACAAAGGTCCTCCTCCAGGATGTGGATCCGCCTAATAAGGTCAAACCTGCATTCAATGAAGTGAATGCCGCAAAGCAGGAAAAGGAACGGATGATAAACGAGGCCTGGGAGGTCTATAATAAGAAGATACCTCGTGCAAGGGGAGAGGCTGAAAAGATAGTCCAGGAGGCCGAGGGTTATGCGGCAGAGATAGTCAATAAGGCTAAAGGTGATGCGGAGAGGTTCCTCTCTGTGCTAGAGGAATATAAGAAGGCAAAAGAGATCACGAAGAAACGCATATATATAGAGAAGATGCAGGAGATACTGGAGCAGGCAGGAAGGAAGTTTATTATTGATACAGACCAAAGGGCCTTGCTGCCCCTGTTGGACCTAACACCGAGCAATAATTCAGGTAATCTATTCAGGCGTTCAGATGTGGATAGATAAGGAGGGGAAGATGAGATTTATTGTATTTGGAATAGTGATTTTGATAGCCGCATTACTGGTAGTGGGTTCCTCTGCATATATAGTTGATGAGACCCAGCAGGTAATAATTACTCAGTTTGGTCGTCCTGTGGGGAGCCCGATTACCAAGGCAGGCCTGTATTTTAAATTGCCATTTATCCAGAAGGCCAATTACTTTGATAAGAGGATCCTGGAGTGGGATGGAGATGCCAATCAGATACCGACGAAGGACAAAAGGTTTATATGGGTGGATACCACTGCCCGCTGGCGTATTAAGGATCCCCTTGTATTCTTCCGTTCGGTGAGAGATGAGCTAGGGGCCCAGGCCCGCCTCGACGATATAATCGATGCAGCGGTGCGCGATGCAGTCAACAGCAGCCGACTTATAGAGATTGTAAGGACAAGTAATCGTATTGTCGAGCAGTTCTCAGGTAATCAGAACAAGGCAGATACTATACAGGTGGGCTTGAAGGAGAAGATAGGCAAGGGAAGGGAGAAGATAAGGCAGCAGATATTCGCGCATGCCAGTCAGATGGTCAAGGACCTTGGGATAGAATTGATTGATGTGCAGATAAAGAGGGTGAACTATGTAAAGGAGGTAAGGAGAAAGGTCTACGATAGGATGATTGCTGAGAGGAAACGAGCAGCCGAGGAGTATCGTTCTCAAGGGCGCGGTGAACAGGCAAAGATAGAGGGCCAGACAGAAAAAGAGCTGAAACAGATAATGTCAAAGGCCTATAAGGATGCCCAGATAATCAAGGGAAAGGCCGAGGCCCAGGCCTTAAAGATATATGCCGATGCCTATAAGAAGGGCGTTGATTTCTTTGAGTTCACCAGGTCCCTCGATGCGTATAAGGAGGTCGTGGATTCAAATACCACCATTATTCTAAATACTACAACCCCGTTTTTCAGGTTTTTGATGGAGGATAAAGAGGCACTGGATAAGCCAGGTCAGTAGGGAAAAGAGTTGGTTGAATTTTTTCTGTAATTGGATTAAGATGGCAGGTTCGGATAGGAGTGAGAGATGAAGGAGCTAAAGGTATCCTTTCAAGGGGAAAAGAGGATAGACGTGGAGGTAGACGGATTTGTCATAAAGACGGATCAATCACCTCAAGGCGGAGGCCAGGGTTCTGCACCCGAACCCTTTGATTACTTTCTTGCCTCTTTGGCAGCCTGTGCAGGGGTATATGCCCTAAACTTCTGTGAGAAGAGGGGGATAGAGACAAAGGGTTTGGCCCTGGAGTTGAGGTGTGAATGGAATAGGGATAAGCGCCTCTATGATAAGATGGAATTTGTATTGACACTGCCGGCTGGATTTCCCGAAAAGTACAGGGATGCAATTGTCAGGTCTATGCAATTGTGTGCAGTAAAGCGGCATATGGAGGAGATGCCGCAGATGGTATTTTCTTTAAAATGAGGGGGTGGACTATGGCCTTTATGAATTGGTCAGATGAGTTTTCTGTTAACGTGAAGGAGATCGATGACCAGCACAGGAAATTGGTTGAATTGATTAATAAACTCCATACCGCGATGGCCGAGAGAAAGGGAAAAGAGGTCCTCGGAGGCATTATAAAGGAATTGATGGATTATACCGCATATCACTTTTCTACAGAGGAGAAGTATTTTGAGATGTACAATTATCCGGAGAAGCTTGCCCATATACAGGAGCATAATGACTTTGTCAGAAAGGTCCAGGAGTTCCAAAAGGGTTTTGAGGCTGGCAAGATCTTATTGTCGGTTGATATTATGAACTTCTTAACGGATTGGCTCAGAAGACATATCCTGGGCAGTGACAAAAAATATGGTCCATTTTTTAATGAAAAGGGATTGGTATAACCTGAGACTGTGGTTATGAATATCCTGGAATATCTAAAAGAAGATTGTGTGTTTTTGGACAGGGCCTTTGATTCCAAGGAGGCCTTGTTTGGTTTTTTATTTGAGAAGTTGGCGGATTGTCCTTCGGTGATTGATATAGAAGAACTGCAACGAGACCTATATGAGAGGGAGGCAAAGGGGGGCACGGGCCTTGAGAACGGCATTGCACTGCCCCATGCCCGTTCTAATGGGGTAAATGATATTATTATCTGTTTTTTCAGATTAGGGGTGGGCCTTGATTTTGGTTGTCCTGATGGCAGGCCAGCCAAATTGGTGTTTTTTATCGCAGTGCCCAAGGAGAAGATAGACACGTATCTTGAAATAGTAGGACACATAATGAGGATATTAAAAAGAGAGAGCGTACGAGAGAAGATAATGGCTGCATCAACTGCAGAGGAGGTCTTGAGGATATTCCAGGACCTGGAGGTCAAGGCATGAGGCTGCAGATAAGGGATACGATTATTGAGTTTGTCAGGGCTGATATAACTGCCCTGGAGGTTGAGGCAATCGTTAATGCCGCCAATAATATGATGCTTATGGGTGGAGGGGTTGCAGGTGCCATAAAGAGGAAGGGAGGAAAGGAGATAGAGGACCAGGCCAGGGCGCTTGCTCCAATAGAGATTGGTGAGGCAATTATCACCTCTGCAGGCAGACTTCCCTCCAAGTATGTGATTCATACGGCCACGATGGGTATGGACTTTAACACAGACTACGATATAGTCCGCAGGTGCACTCGTGCGGTCCTGGAGCTCTGCAGTGAAAAAGGGATCTCTGAGGTGGCCTTTCCTGCCTTGGGGGCAGGGGTAGGGGGGCTGGATGTGGCCCTGGTATCGAAGATAATGGCCCAGGAGGTATTTAAGGCAATTATGGAAGATCGTGCCCCGAAGAGGGTATATTTCGTATATTATTCAGAAAGAGACTTTGAGGAAGGAGTTTTGGCATATCGCTATCTAGAACATCTTGAATTTAAATCTATTGAAGGGCCGTTTTTGACTGTGGATGCGGTTGTCTTCGATGACCTTGAGTCGCCGAGCAGGATTGTCTTGATAGAGAGGAAAAATCCCCCTTTTGGCTGGGCCTTGCCAGGGGGCTTTGTTGACTATGGTGAGACAGTGGAAGAGGCGGTAAGACGCGAATTAGAAGAAGAGACAGGGCTCATCTACAAGGACTACAGGCAATTAAAGGCCTATTCGGATCCAAAAAGGGACGAGCGATTCCATACAGTGACCATTGCCTTCCTTGGCTGGGCAAGTGGTGAGGTCCGGCCTGCCTCGGATGCAGCCAGGGGACAGTGGTTTGAACTTAACTCTCTTCCGGAAAAAATCGCCTTTGACCACAGGGATATCATAAATGATGCTGTATCTGCAGTTATGAGAGATAGAAAAGTTTGAGGATATAATCCAATAATATTAACTAAAAACTAAAAGCTAAAAACTAAAAACCACAACTCAAGTTTTGAGGATGGAGAAGGGAGAAGGAAGCATGAAGGATTTTTATTTACCGAGACATTTCCCTTTCTTAATAAAAAATTTCCTCCATTCTCCATGCTCCATTCTTAATCCTTGATTGTTAAGAAGGGAGAACGGAGAAGGGAGAATGGAGGCAGTGGATTTTTTGGTTTAAAGAAGCAATGCGAAATGGTGGTTTTATCCTTCAT
>JALVWL010000172.1:0-2578 GCA_027034965.1 Candidatus Omnitrophota bacterium | reverse complement strand
ATCCAGGATAATCCAGATTAAAAAATATGTACTACAAATTTCCCTTCCAATTAGATGAGTTTCAGAAAAAGGCGATAGAGGCTGTAGATAAAAACAAATCTCTCCTGGTCTCGGCCCCAACAGGGGCAGGCAAGACCGTTATCGCGGAATACGTAATCGATAGGTGTCTAGCGAAAGGGATAGGCGCGGTTTATTGTGCCCCAATAAAGGCCTTGAGCAATCAGAAGTTTCGAGATTTCAAGGCCCGCTATGGAGAGGATAAAATAGGTATATTGACAGGGGATGTCAGCCTTAATCCCGGCGCGCCGATACTTATAATGACTACTGAGATCTTTCGAAACAATATCCTGGAGAGTCCTTCCCGCCTGGACGATAAGTTCTGGGTCATATTTGACGAGATACATTATATAGACGATATAGAAAGGGGCACTGTATGGGAGGAGTCCATTATAATGATGCCTTCTCATATGCGTTTGCTTGGATTGAGCGCCACAATACCAAATATAGAGGAGTTTGGGAACTGGATCCGCCAGGTGCACAATTTTGACCTGGAGATAATTACTGAAGAGAGGCGGCCTGTGCCTCTAGAGTACAGGTTCCAGTGCAATAATGAGATTATTATGTCTGTCTCTTGCCTGAAAGAAGACTGCTATCCCTGGCTTGCAGACAAAAAGATACCCCATGCCTGGGATAAGGGGATGGTGCCGAATAAGCTGCACAGTCTATTGCATCACCTTAAACAGGAGGATCTCTTGCCTGCCATATATTTTTCCTTTAGCAGGCGGCGATGCGAGTACCTGGCCAGAGAGGCGATGCGCATAGACCTGCTCACCAGGCAGGAGCGTCAGGAGATTATGGATTTCTTCTTTGATTTAGTGGATAGATATAATTTGGAGACAGATAGGTCCGTCAGGGATATGCTCGGGCTTATAAAGAGAGGGATTGCCTTTCACCACGCCGGGATGCTGCCAACAATGAAGGAAATAATTGAACAATTATTTACCTCGCGTCTTATAAAATTGATATTTACCACCGAGACCTTTGCCTTGGGAATCAATATGCCTGCCCGTACGGTCATCTTTGACGAACTGAGGAAGTATTATGGCACCTATTTTGGTGACCTGCGCACGCGTGATTTCTATCAGATGGCCGGGAGGAGCGGCAGGAGGGGGATAGATGAAAAGGGTTATGTCTATGTGCGTGTGAATCCCTCTCATGTAGACTTCTATGCCCTCAAGAGGATTATCTACGGCAGGCCAGAGAAGGTCATCAGCCAGTTCAATATGTCCTATGCCTCGATTCTCCATCTCTACAAAGACCTACAGGATAGACTCATAGACATATATCCCCGTTCATTTGCCTTTTTTCAATCAGGTAAGAAGCAGCATAGGCAGGATATACGGCTTATAAGGGCCAAGATAGACCTTCTAAAACAGCTTGGTTATATTCGGAAAAATAGGCTTACGAACAAGGGATTGTTTGCCAGTTCGGTTTATGGATATGAGCTGCCAGTAACCGAGCTCTATGCCTCGGGTTTCCTGGAGAGGTTGAATTATAAGGAGCTCCTGGCCCTGATATGCGCGATAATATTTGAGCCCCGTAAAGGACAGAAAAAACCAGTCCTGCCCAAGAATATAAAACAGATTCAGAAGAAGTCTGCCAAAGAGATCCGTCGGCTTATTCGAATGGAGCACAAGATGGACATCTACCCCCATACCAAAAGGCCTCACTTTCACCTTTCTTTGGCCATAATCAAGTGGGCAGAGGGCGAGGATTTTGAAAGGCTGCACAAGTATACTGATGCAGACCCTGGAGAGATAGTCCGTTATTTTAGAATGGTCATCCAGACATTAAAGGATATATCCAATGTAGAGATAATTTCAGACCAATTCAGGCAGACCCTCTATTATGCTATGGATAGTATAAACCGAGGGGAGGTGGATGCCGAGCGCCAGCTCAGGGCCTGATATTGGTAGATGGGGATATAAATGAAAATAACTAAAAACTAAAAACGCAAAACTAAAAACCACAACTCAAGTTTTGAGGATGGAGAAGGTAGAATGAAGCATGAAGGATCTTTATTTACTGGGGTATTTTTCCTTCTTAATAAAAATTTTCCTTCATTCTCCATGCTCCATTCTTCATCCTTCATTCTTAAGATTTAAGTTTTGAGTTTTATCTAATGCATAATCCGGGTTTATTTGGCCCAGGCCTGACGGACTAGATATAATCTCTCTGAGTTGACAGAACCGCCTCATTGTTTTATACTTTATTAAATTATTTTAAAAATTCATTATTTTTGACAGGGGAGAAGAGATGGCCAGGAGGAATAGAGATGAAGATATGGAGACTGGTGTTATCGTTTTTATTTCTGATTAATACCCTACCGATAAACTCACGCGCAGCTGTATTAGGCGGAAATAGCGCTGTCCCCATAGGCATATCCATAGGAGAAGGCAGCTGGCAGGTGTTAAAGCAAGCAGGTGCCAAGATAAACAGCGAGCAGATAGCATCAGAGATATTATTCCTTTCCATCTCTAATCCAAAAGAACTGTGGGTAAACTTGGGTGCGGTTAGC
>JALVWL010000171.1 GCA_027034965.1 Candidatus Omnitrophota bacterium | reverse complement strand
ATCCTTTTCAAGATCTATAGCAGAATAGAGACGCCTAAGTATCTCATCTTTGGAATAATCAGCAAGAAAGAGGCGCAACCTATTTCCTCTGTCCTGACTATCGAGCTCCTCAAGGGAAAGCATATATCTGGGAAGTATCCAGTTGTCGTTATCTAGAAAGGGACGGCTCAAAACCATAAATGACCGAAAATCTCTGTGGACCAGGAATACTGTAAGGGCCGCATACCTGAGCCTTTTATCTATATCCTGGGATATGAATTTGTATAGTGTGTCCTTCGAAATATAGTTGTAGGCGTAACCAGGATAGAGTATATCTTCTCCAAGGTAATAAAAATCAAGTCTTCTCTTCAGGAAGCGTGCTATTAGCTCTATTCTACTCTCCACAGATAACTCTGAAGAGTCGTAGAGAAAATAGGCAAGCAGTTTATCCCTCTGCGATCTGCCATCTAGTCTAAAATTAAGGAGATTCTCAACTAGCCTGTCGAATCTATTGCTGGCTTCCTGAGAATAAGGAGATATACCTATCAGATAGTCTATCAATATAGAAAGGACCAGCCTGGTATTTTGTCTCTCTTTTTCGCTTCCTTCACAGAGGACTTTCAGTCTGGCCTCTATCTTATCCAAGGGGTAATCCAGATATGGGTTCAACACACTAATAAAAAGGTAAATATTATCACTTGAGGACCTATATAACTCAGCAACCTGCCTGGAAGATATTATCCTGGAGGCCAGGGCCATAAAAGGGACATTGTCCTCTAATATCGCATCCACATCTATATCCAGTCCCAAGGTCTCCCCAATTTTCTCTATAATCATCCGCCTATTTTTCAGTCCATCTAGGGAATTTAAGTAATCAAAACAAAATTCGAACATCATAAAGATAGACTTTAATCTCAAAGAGGGTTTGTTGAGACTAGAGCTTGCCTTGTAAATCCTTTCCAGAAAACTAGCCAGTCTCTCTGCTATGTAATCATTTGGCAATTCTTCAGACTCCTTACCAAGGATGTTTATTGCTATCCCGCAAATACCCAGTGCGGCCTTCAGACCAGCCAGGGAAACATCTGAAAGGAGCGCCCCCTCATCAAAAGAGGAAACCGCCAGCAGGATCGACTTTGTTATAGCAATCCTATCCATTGGGCTGACTTTATTGGAAGTAGCTGTAAATTGCAGAAGGGGCAGCAATAGCCTTGAAGAATACAAGGCGAAGAACTCAGGGTCCCTAAAGGCCTCTTTCCCAAACTGCCTTGCTATTCCATCCCTATCTAATAGGCCGCTTGAATACCAGCGGGATATATCCTCTGAAAGCTCTTTTACATAGCGAAGCATAGACTTTACAGATGCCAGGTCCCTGACACCCAGAAAGTCCTGAGGAGAGTAGAGACTTTTTACACGCGCTCTCCTGTAAATGGTATCGTCAATAGGTAACTCGCCTCCAAGGCCGTTTTCGGCCTTGTTGCCTTTCAGTATGGCCTCCAAGATATCCTGTCCTTGCCCTTTTGCATCCTTGCCCATCTTTTTCTTTTTCCTAGCCTTCAACTTTCGCAGTTTTTTTGATTTGACTCCGGTAAGGAACACAGGCACAGCCAGGGGCTTAAATATAAAGGGCAGGCCAATCATCAGCATCAATCCAAGATGATCCAATAAAAGGGCCTTTACCCTATTTATAGCGTTACGCATCCTATAAGAGAGACTATTCTCTCCCTTCTGACTCTCCCTATCGTCATCGGGTCCCAGCACTACCTGATATTCCCTGTATACCATATCCGCATATTCCAACCCGAATCCATCATCCTGTGAAAACGGATAGGCCCTGCCAAAGAAGACGCGGGCATAGTCCTCCTTTTGGGGAGAGATTCCCAGACGAGCGCAGATATCCTTGTACAGAATATTAATGGCATAGAAATATTCTATGCCATTGGTAGGTCTTGCTATGGCAAAGTCTTCGAAGAGAATGCTGGGTTCTTCCATCAAATCCTCAAAATCAAATGGAAAGAATATCGCATCCAGGTCAATAACAATCCCCTTTCTGGAAAATACATCTGCCTCTGCCTTAGCAACAGAATAGAATATAGAAAATCGATCTTCTTTCGTAATCGAAGGAATCAAGGCCAGGTCTGCCATCTTTTTAAAGGAAATAAGGTCCCCTTTCTTGCTCTCTATCCTGGCCCCGGGTCGTCCCCTTAGGCCTTTTAGGTGCACTGCCAGGTTCCTGGAAGGCAGGTAGAACAGCCCCTGCCATTGCCCTGTCATCCCTCCGTCATCGAACTCGAGCAGCTGCCAATACCTTTGACTGGATATCCCTGAAAGGGCCTCTTCTACAGAGGGTCTGATATCCTTGGGAATAAGAGAGAAATCAGGTCGCTTAGATGTAATCTTTATTGGAAATCCCTTGATTATCCTAACCAGGCCTTCTGGAAATCTGGCCTTCCTTATAAACCTGAACATCTTTTTGAACTTAACCCCACCAAAACTAACAACCACCTTCCTCCCTCTAAAGGTGCTATTGTAGGAGGAAAAGAAGCGCCTGGCATAATCGCGCTTGATGTCGTAGACAGAGGAAAACAATTCCGGAGTATATATGTAATCAGGGACTGCCTCTATCCCCTTTATTATCTTATCCTTATTCCCGCGTCTTCTCTTTTCCTTATTCGAATTTGAGGGACTGGCCAGATCGCGTTTGAGATAATCTGCCAGGGCAAATAACTCAAACAAAAGGATAAGAGGCCTGTAATCCTTTGAGGAATAGATATAATCCTCCATTTCCTTACAAACCTGACGATATAATTCCCTAGCCTTCCTGTCCTTGGTCTTTACCTTGACGCTTATCTTTATGTCCTTAACAAAGGCCCTGCCGTCTTTATCCCTGCCAATGACTGCCCTCCTGGGCTCTATCCAGAAATAGGGAAAGTCCTCCATTCTGTCTATATCCGAGGCCACCAGGTGCCTCAAGAGGACCTTCTCCAGGTCCAACTTAAACATAAGGTCTACCTGAAGGAGGATCCTCCCTACCAGCGTGTTTAAGAGCTCATTTGGCAATGTAGGATAACCAGGCGAGAGATTGACACCCAAAAGTCCTGGGGGGAGCCTCAAAAACGTCTCAAATACCTGAAATAACTCCGGAGGAGAGAACGAGTATGGACCGGACAAGACCCCTCTATCCACAAAAAGGCTATACGAATTTCCCTTAACCTCAAGCCCAACAGGGGGATAATCTTTAGAAAGAGGTTGGGGACTATACGCCCAACCAGGGCTCAGCTGCCCCAGGATTAATGCAGTGATTAAAAATATATTTAAAAAACGCTTAATCAAACGCAACTCCTTAAATTTCCATCATCTAGCTAACACCATCCCCCCCTGCACCTATACTAAAATTATATAATAGTTACAGAAAAAAGCAACTAACAAACCCTGTTCCGGAGGATTCTAGGATATATCTTTCAAGCTCCCTCAGCAATCTTCCTGCCAAATAGCATAAGCAGAGACGGCAGGAAGAACAGGTCTGCCAGGAGCGCGTTTAACATCAACAGGGCCGAAAGAAAGCCAAAATCAGAGGTTGGACTGAAGTTTGAAAGGGAAAGTATCCCAAACCCAATAAAGAGTATCACTGAAGTAAATACAATGGCCGGACCCTTGTCCTGCATTGCCTCGATGATGGCCTTCTCCTTGTCATATTTGAGGTTGTTTTTGACGAATGAGTGGAGGAAGTGTATCGTATCATCTACGATAATGCCAATTCCGACCGCTGATATTATAGAGGTAGAGCTGTCCAGATATATACCCAACAATCCCATTATTCCGAAATTCATTATCAATGGGACGACATTAGGGACCAAACTCAATAGACCAATACGCACGGACTTAAAAACTATCAATATCATCGCAAATATCATCACCATCGCAAGGCTAAGGCTCCTGACCTGGCCAATACTGACCAACTGATTCGTCTCTGCCTCGAGCAATGACCTGCCGACGAGTTCTACCCTAAACTCTGGAAAGAGCTTGCTCGCCATTGCCTGAATCTGCCTGGCCTGCTCTGTTAGCTTAAGGCTGCTGCTCTCACTGGTCCTTACTACAATATTCGCCCACTGCCACTTTCTATCTACATAGTCCTTCAGGTCATCTATGTCGTAAAGCAAGAGGTATTGCTCTATCATTGCACGGCTAGACGGGACTTTAAAGAAGGCATCGTCGTCATTGTGCATCGCCCTGTTCATAAGCTTTATGTAATCCGCAGGACTAATCACCTTATCCACCTTTTCATAACTCAATAACCTCGCCTTTAGTTCGTCCATCCGCTTAAGGACATCCGGATCTTTCATAACACCCTTCTTTTCACTGTAGAGAGATATATTTATAAACTGCACCCCACCGAAATGGTTCTGTATGAAACGCGTCGCCTTGTAAACGGCTGTGTCCTGTTTGAAATAATTCACCATTATCGTCTCAACCGTTACCCTCCGGGCGTAAAACAGCGAAGCACTCGTAACCAATAAAAACAGCACGAGGATAATGCGATAGTTGGCGATAACAAACCCTGCCAGGCGGGTAAATCCCTGATATACCTGCCCCCTGGCGCTATTCTTGGTCCTATTCAGTCCCTTCAATAGATAGGGGAACCACAGGATAAGGCCTGGCAGAAATGTAAAGGTAAATATAAATGCCAGGACAACCCCTATACTCGAGACAAGCCCCATATGCTTAATCGGCTCTATCTTGCTGACCAGCAGGGACAAGAAGCCAACCGCAGTGGTAAGGCTTGTCATTAGACAGGGCAGAAACAGTTGCTGCATAGTAAGCCATATCGCCTCAAGCAGGGCGATTCCCCTTGCCAGATATACGCGCAGGGTTGCTATGAAGTGGACGCTGTCGGCAATGCTTATGGCAAGCATAATCGGGGGGATAATCGTCGTAACATTGTCCATATCAAAGCCCAGAAAGTACATAACGGCCATTGTCCATATGAGATTGACGATGATAAGGACAAACGGAAAGAATGTACCTGCAATGCTCCTGAACAGGACCAACAACAGGAAAAATATAAGGGCAAGGGCAATTGGAAGAAACTTTGCCAGGTCCTGTTTCATATACTCTGTATAGTAATAGTCCACGACAGCCGAACCGCTGACATGGTGCTCAAGGCCTTCCAAAAGCGAATCCGCGACCTTGATTATCCTCTCTATCGCCTGCTTGCGCCTCTCTGAATCGCCTTTCCCTATAAAGACTACCACAGAGGTAGACTTGAGGTCTTCAGAGACGATATTCTTCAAAAACAAGGGATTCTTCTTTACCCTGTACTTTATCCACTCTATATCCTTCTGGTCTATCTCTCTATCGAGTAATGGTTCTGCATAGAAATCCTCTCCCTGGCCCCATATATCGCTCAGATTAGATAGGCTCTGGACCTTCTCTATAAAGTCCATCTTCTCAAGGGACTGCGTAACATAACGGATCCTCTCAAGGCCTTGTCTTGTAAAGAGGTTTTCGTCCCGCCAGGCTATAATAATCCTGTCGTCACTGCCAAATTGTTTGGACCAGGAGGTAAAATTTTTATAGAGCCGACCGGATTTATCAAAAAACACGTCCAGGGAACTTGCTATTCTTATCCTGGGAAGGACCGTAGAGATGGCCAACGTCAGGATAAATATTCCCAATGAAAGATAGCGTAATAGCCTCAATTTCTCCCTCCTTGTCCCCTTTTCCTACCATAAAATTTATCCAGAAACCCCCCTATCTCTCGCCTGCGCTTCAACAATTGCCCTGGATCGTGCGAGTATCGCCTGAAAGAAGGACAGAGCACATCCATATCAAGCAGGCGCCTCTTTTCCTGTCTCTCCTTGAGGTTGAGCCTCTCATCAGGAATCTGGCCTAGGGCGTTGAGGTATTCGTAGTCATCCATCCCATCCCTGAACATCGCCGCCCTTATGGTTGGAATTATCCTATCTCCAAATGGATAGAATAACAGACCATTGCCGTTCTGCTGCCAGGGCGTATTAAATGTATTCTCCCAGGGGTTGCCACCCTGCCAGAAATTGACTGCCCAGTAAAGGAAGCCCCTTATTCTCTTATTATACAGCATCCAGGGGATAATCCTGTGTTCTATACCCATAGAGTCTATGACCAGGTTCGGCGTAACACCATCCGGACCAGAGACATAGAGCCATATATCCATCCCCAGGTTGCGCAGTTTCCTAAGGCCTATCTCGTTATAACTGCCTATTTGAAAACACCAGATATCTATGTCATCCCCCCAACCTGGCATAGCATCCGGGTCCCAGAATCCATGGTAGCAGACCATATTCCTCAACTCACTATCAGCGTTATGTATCATCTTCGTGACCTCTCTGACCCTGGGATCGCCTATCTTGCCCTCATCCCAAGTATACAGATAAGCGATATCGAGCAGGTTATTGTTCCTCAGGATGGTAGCATAGTCCTGATATAAAGGGATAAGTTTCCTAAGGCCATCTTTGTCTTTAGGCCAGTTATTTCCATAACTGCCTCCATACTTGCCAAAGGTAAAGCCGTTCAGCCCCTTCTCTATAAAATGTCCCATAGTCTCAGAAAAACCCTGTTTTTTGGGGTCTATCTTCAACATAGGAGACATCTTATATTCGAGCATAAGCTCATACAGGGAAAATTTTATCCTCTCAAGCCTCGACTTCCATAGATTGTACGGCTCTCCCTTCTTTCGATTAAAAAATAATGGAAAGAATTGA
Source organism: Candidatus Omnitrophota bacterium (assembly GCA_027034965.1). GTDB lineage: Bacteria > Omnitrophota > Gorgyraeia > S143-82 > S143-82 > S143-82. The sequence continues at coordinate 2,434 of JALVWL010000171.1, read as the reverse complement.
TTGTATACGTCAAATGCAGTGGTCAGGGAAGGCCGCATAGGCAGAGTAAAATCCCATACCTTTATCTCTATTGGGAAGGAATATATCTTATGGCCGCTTTCATCCTCTATTATTAGAGTCGCCTTATACTCGCCTGGAGGAGTATCTGGCGGTGTGTATAGATCTAGCCACAACGCGTATATCATCCCCTTCGAGAGCGATACATAACCGCCTGCCTCTACTGGGACAAGGGGATCTGGCCAGAGTCCGACGTGTATCACGGCGTAATACGGCCGTTTTGTCTTTACAAACCGCTCTTCAAACACCTTGCTGCGAAAGGGGACATCCCTATCAAACCTCAGAGATGTCCGCACCTTTAAATCCTTTTGTACATCAAAGAACAGCAGCTGAAAGGACTCTACCTCATTACGGGCCGTATAAACGGTATAACCAGGCTTGTATTCAACGGTCTTTGTTATGTAGCCGCGCTTGGGGATTATCTTTCGGATAGGGTTGACTATCCCTGCCTTGAATGGCTTAATCTCGGCCGCCCAGGCCTGTTCAGACAAAAAAAAACCTGATGCCTATGGGGATAGGATAGAGAGTATTTCTCCCCTCCAAACAATCCGAAATTGTCCAGGAATATCTCGAAGCTGGCCTTAGGTGAGGAAATAAAGACCTTTATATAGGATATCTTGCTAACATCTAATTTCTGGGCCAGTTCTGAAATAGGTATGCGTATCTTATTCCACTTCCCTGATTCCAGGACAACCGTCTTTTCAAAGACATCCTTAGGATAATTCTTGTTTGCCTTTATCTTTATCACTATTGCGGTATCGGTCACATTGTTGTTATAGGCATCAAAGCCAAATGCCTTTGCCCCTGAGAAATCCAGGAGCTGTCTATCGCTAAAGACCTCCCAATAAAGACCAGGGAAAGAGGCCCCTCTCGGAAACTCCAGAAACAGGCTGTGCCTTCCAGAAGAGACCTGTTCCGAGGAGAGCTCGGCATAGAGCCCATCTGTGAGCTGGAAAAATTTCAGGTCAGATGCAGATTCGAAGTCAAGGTGAAAAGGTCTATTATTCGATTTTTGAACACCTGCGAACAATTCCTCTTTTATCCTCTCTGCAACAGAGCCCTTGCTAGAACTAGGGGATTTATTTGTATTGGCAGACCTGGAAAGGGACCAGCTAGACCCACTGTTCGTGTCGATAAAGGAAAGCTCTATTACCACAATGGAGACAATCCCAACGATAATCCCTAATAAAAATGCAATAATAACATCCTTCATAGCCCCTCCTGCCCCTCCAGCCCATCTATTTCCGAGGCCTCTCTATCCAAAAATTGGCGTATCTTCTCAAGGGCCCTCTTCTCTATAACCCGTGCCCCTTCCCTGGTTATACCGAGTTTGTCGGCTATCTCCTGAAGGGTACGCGGGTGTCCGTCTTCAAGCCCAAAACGCATATTAAGGACCTGGCGTTCCTTCTCAGAGATATTATCCATAAAGCTCATAATGGCATCAAAGGTGAGGCGATTCTCTATCTTTTCCTTGGCATCGTCTTCCTTCATAGAATCGACAAGGTCGCCCAACTCTGTGTCCTTGGCCTCACCTACCAGGACATTAAGGGAGGTAGTAGACTCCCGCCAGACCTTCAACTGTTTGAGTCTGGAGACGGTTATCCCCATCTCCTTTGCTATCTCCTTATCAGTGGGTTCTCTGCCCAGTTTATTCCCCAATTCTGCCTCGACCCCCTTCAATTTAATCAGGAGATTATTTATGTGCACAGGGATGTGCAGGGTACTCGAGGCCTTCATCAAGGCACGGATTATGGATTGGCGTATCCACCAGGCAGCGTAGGTAGAAAATCGAAATCCCATATTCGGGTCAAACTTATCCACTGCCCGCATCAGGCCTACATTGCCTTCTGCTATCAGGTCTATGAACGGCAGACCCATTCCGGCATAGTGTTTCGCCAGGCTGACTACCAGGCGCAGATTTGACTGAATCATCTTATCCCTGGCCTTGGGATCGCCTTGCATAACCCTTCTGGCGAGCTCTTTTTCTTCCTCTTCCGTAAGGAGCTTTGAAAATTCCTGGACCTCTTTTATATAGTTCTTGAGCGCATCCACTACATCCCCCACGCTAAAAGGATAAACCCGGATTATGCATTAGAATTCTTTACCTTCCATCGCCCGGTTAATCAACCATCTCTTTTCTTATCTAAATTAAACTCAAAAGTCAAATCTCAAATCTCAAAACTACAACTTAAAACTTAAATCTTTTTTTTATCCTTTCTTTCTCTTCATCGTCAGCTGAGCTCCCGATTTTTGCACCCCGATTTTGCCTCCCTTAACTCCGCTTTCTCTGTATCCCATGTTAAAAACAGTTTTGAGCTTTGAGTTGTGGTTTTTAGTTTTGCGTTTTTAGTTTTTAGTTTAACCACATGGTGAATTC
>JALVWL010000170.1 GCA_027034965.1 Candidatus Omnitrophota bacterium | reverse complement strand
GCATTATAATAGGTACGATTCCTGAAAGGACCATCTAATAGGGGTACATCGTTGACGAATACCGTACCATTGGAAATCTCAACCACATCACCGCCTTTGGCTATCAGCCTCTTTACAAAATGGAGTTTCGGATTCTCTGGATATAAAAATACTATAATATCTCCCACTTGCGGTTCCTTTAGTCTGGGCAAGTGGATATTTGTAAAGGGGATTTTTGGACCATAGGGATACTTTATTGCAATAACCCTATCCCCTATCTTCAAGGTAGGTATCATTGACCCTGATGGAATCTTGTATACCTGGAAAATAAAAGAACGGATAATTATTGCCAGGATAAGGGCAATAACAAAGGCCTCTGCCCATTCCTTTATCTCCTTTATAAGCCATTCTTTGGTAATCATAAAATAAAAGGTCTATTCGAGGAACTCTACTACGAGGTCCCCTACCTCTGTGGTCGAATATCCCATCCTTCCTGCAGAAAGGCTCTTCAACTTCTCTGCCGTGACCTTCATAACCGACCGCTCAAGGGACTCAGCGGCATCTTTTTCACCGAGGTAGTCCAGCATCATCCCTCCAGCGCATATAGCCGCAAGGGGATTTATTACATTCTTTCCAGTATATTTAGGGGCAGAGCCTCCAATCGGCTCGAACATAGAAACACCACCTTCATCTGGATTGATATTACCTCCTGCTGCTATTCCCATACCACCTTGAATGATAGCACCCAGGTCCGTAATTATGTCTCCAAACATATTATCCGTAACAATCACATCGAACCACTCTGGATTCTTAACCATCCACATACAGGTCGCATCCACATGCGCATATTCCCTCTTAATCTCAGGATATTCCTGGCCGACTTCGTGGAATGTCCTCTCCCAGAGGTCAAATGCATAGGTCAGGACATTGGTCTTCCCGCATAGGGTAAGCGTCTTTCTCTTATTCCTCTTTTTCGTAAATTCAAAGGCATAACGAATACAACGCTCAACACCCTTTCTGGTATTGATGCTCTCCTGTACAGCAACCTCATCTTTCGTGCCCTTCTTAAGGAAACCACCCGAACCGCAGTAAAGGCCTTCTGTGTTTTCCCTCACCACTACGAAATCTATGTCTTCAGGACCTTTGTCTTTGAGAGGCGTCCAGACCCCAGGGTAGAGCTTCACTGGCCGCAAATTAATATACTGGTCAAGGGAGAATCGCAATTTAAGAAGGATGCCCTGTTCCAGTATACCAGGTTTCACATCAGGATGGCCGATTGCTCCCAGATATATCGCATCCACTGTGCGCAACTCCTCTAACACAGTGTCTGGCAGGGTCTCTCCTGTCTTTAGATAACGTTCTCCTCCCAGATCATATTCTATAAAATCTATCTTGAATCCATATTTATCCGCCAGGGCAGATAAGACCTTCCTACCTTCTCGAATCACCTCAGGGCCGGTTCCATCCCCAGGTATTACGGCTATTTTATATGTCTTGGCCATACATCCCTCCCTTGGATTTGAAAATACACAATGGATATAGTACTACGCATAAATGCTCTTGTCAAACAGGCATCTTGGCCTAATACCAGCCAACTACTGCTCTATTCCCTATAAGCCATATCCGCACATCTCTTTGCCTTCAAGAGCAAGGGGAAATCGGTCAAGGGATTACCTATATTGAATTCCGTAGGCCCATGTTGTCTCTCCCCCAGGAACTGGCCAGGTCCACGAAGGACCAGATCAGCCTCGGACAATCTAAATCCGTCCTTGTAGTTCATAAATACACCCAGCCGTCTGCGTGTATCCTCATTATCCGTATCAGATACGACTATACAATAGGAACGATGGCTGCCGCGCCCTATTCTACCCCGCAGCTGGTGTAACTGACTCAATCCAAACCTCTCGGCATGCTCTATTACCATCACCGTGGCATTTGGTACATCAATCCCTACCTCTATAACAACCGTGGCCACCAGAATCTGTATCTTGCCCTCATAAAACAAATCCATAACTCGTTTCTTCTCCCTATCGCTCATCTTCCCGTGCACAATACCAACCTCTATATCAGGGAAGACCTCACTACGCAACACCTCATACATCTGTTCAGCAGCAAGTAGGTTTGCCTCGTCACTCTCGCTTATCAATGGATAGACTATGTAGGCTTGACGCCCTTGTGCTATCTGGTCTCTTAAGAATTTGTATAATCTATGGCGCTTATCAGAGGTAATCCATAAGGTCTCAACCTCCTGTCTGCCCGGAGGCAGTTCATCTATAACCGTTATATCCAGATCTCCGTATAGGGTCAGGGCCAGAGACCTGGGTATAGGGGTTGCAGTCATAACGAGCGTATCGACATCAGGGGCCTTCTCTGCCAGGGCCATTCTCTGTTTGACCCCAAACCTGTGCTGTTCATCGATTATCACCAGGCCCAGACCATTAATCAAGACATCCGGCTGGATAAGGGCATGTGTGCCTATCACCATACAGGGTTCATCAGAGGCAAGTTTCTTCAACAACTCTCTACGCCTCTTCCCTTTTAGACTCGAAGACAATAGATAAACCGGAATAGATGGAAACCACTCAAGCGCCTTCTTATAGTGCTGATTTGCCAGCACCTCAGTGGGAACCATAAACGCGCACTTGTATCCCGAGCCAAGCACAATAGCCGCCAGATAAAAGGCCACGGCCGTCTTACCTGAACCAACATCTCCCTGCAATAACCTGCGCATAGGCATCCTTGACAACAAGTCCCTGCTCATCTCAGATATCGCCCTTCGCTGGGCCTCAGTAAATTCAAAAGGCAAGCTAGAAATATAGGAATCCACTACCCTATTCCCCTCCTTATATGTCCTATTTTTGGGACGAGTAGATGCCCGCTTTTTCCTCTTTATAAACATAGAAAATAAGAAGAACTCTTCGAAGATAAACCTCTCCCTGGCCGCCTTTATAGCATCTTCTGAAGAAGGAAAATGTATCTCCCAGAGTGCCTCTTGCACTGGCAACAATTGCCTGACCTCTTTACACTTCACTCTATCCAGGACATCGGGCACTAAATCCACATAAGCATCCAGGGCATTGTGCATAATCTTTCGCATCCTGGCTTGAGACAATCTCTTCTGACCAGGCAGAGAATAGACAGGCACTATCCTACCATAGGAAATTAGATTCTCATCCTTTAAAACCTGCACCTCCGGCGAAACCACCTGCCTCCCAAATCTCCTATCCATATGGACCTTTCCATAGAAAATAAATTCACCACCTTGAGAGAGCAGCTTTACCAAATAAGACTGGTTAAACCAGACCGCCACAACCGAATCCGTCTCATCAGACAACAGGGCCTGCACCAGACCAACCCTGCCCTGCCAACCCGTCTTTTCTCTTACAGAAATCACCTTGGCCCTGAATTGATAATAGCTATTGTCCGCCTTTATTTCTTTTATCTTAGAAAAAAATCTCCTATCCTCGTATCTATAGGGAAAATAATAAAGCAAGTCCTTCACGGAAACTATGCCTAGCTTGGCAAGTTCCTTTGAAAGGGATGGCCCTACCCCTTTAACGAACTGGACCTGTATGTCTCCAGCAAACCTCGACTTCTTCATTCTTAATCCCGGATTATGCATTAGAACTCTTTACTTCCCAGCGATTGTTAATCGACCATCTCTTTCCTTATTAATAATCAAGCATGAAGAATGGAGCATGGAGGATGAAGGATAAAACCACCATTTCGCATTGCTTCTTTAAACCAAAAAATCCACTGCCTCCATTCTCCCTTCTCCGTTCTCCCTTCTTAATAATCAAGGATGAAGAATGGAGCATGGAGAATGAAGGAAATTTTTTATTAAGAATGAAACATATCTCAGTAAATAAGAATCCTTCATGCTTCATTCTCCCTTCTCCATCCTCAAAATTTGAGATGTGGTTTTTAGTTTTTAGATTTGAGTTTTTAGTTATTTTTTTGTCCCACAACGAGTCCCATTATATTTTAATCCCTTATTGCATAATCTGGGTCAAAATGACTTATCCTGGATCAAATTATTTCCCTATACAAAACTCACTGAATACCAGATTCAAGAGATCCTCGTCCATATCTCGTCCCAGGAGTCTATCTATTCTCGAGATCGCCTCTCTTATCTCCTCAGCAGCCATCTCGGTTGGCTCACCTTGCAAGAGCAGTTTCCTTGCCGAAAGGAGCAAGGACTTCAATTCTTCCAGCAGAACGACCTGGGACTTTCTCAAGATAAAAAAATCATCCAGGGCCACTACAAAGCGCTCAGCATAGGAACCTATAAGCCTCTTTAATTCCTCCACCCCCTCTCCCTTCAGTGCAGAACCGACAACACAGTCCCAGCCCTTGGACCTCACAGATGCAGGCACCTCCACATCCCTATGCAAATCCGCCTTATTCAAAAACACGATTACACTCCTATCCTCCAGCCGTGAGAAGATCTCCAATTCAACCTCGTTCAACTCCCGACCAGCCTCCAGTACCAATACTACAATTTGAGCAGAAGACAGGGCTTCCTGTGTCCTTTCCACGGCAACTGCATCCACACCCTCGACGTCCTTCAGGATTCCTGCTGTATCCCACAGAACTACATCCGCAGCCCCAAATCGTACCTTCTCGCTTATAGAATCACGCGTCGTGCCCTTTGTATCGTAGACAATAGACCTATCCCTTCCCAACAATCTGTTAAACAACATAGACTTCCCTACATTCGAATACCCTAAAAGCAGGCAATTGACCCCCTCCTCTATCAGTGCATATGCCCTGGCGCCTGAGATCATTTTATCTATAGAAACAACTACCCTATCTAGCCCCTCAGCCAACCCCTCTCTAAAACCATCGGTCTCCAGGGCAACATCCTCTGGAAAGTTTATATCGGCCTCAAGATAGGCCAGGACGTGCATCAGCTCCTCCCTAATGTCTTCAACTCGACGGGAAAGCTCACCCTGGAGCTGTTTCATTCCAACGCGCAGGGCGATATTTGAGGTAGCATTGATTATACTCATTACGGCCTGGGCCTGAGTCAGGTCTATCCGACCATTTAAGAGTGCACGCATCGTAAACTCCCCGGGTTCAGCGAGCCTAGCCCCCTCTCTTATAAAACAATCCACAATCCTTTCCACGATAATCCAGTTCCCATGGCAGAACAATTCAATCATATCCTCGCGTGTATAACTCCTGGGGGCACGATAGTAAATCAAAATCACCTCATCAACGACCTCTCCATTATCTACTATCTTCCCCAGAATGGGGCTGAAAGGTGGGATATTTTGAGCCGCGCTACCTGCAGCTAGCGGGGAGAAAAACTTCCTAGCAATGCCTAGGGCCTGAGGACCGCTTACCCGTATACCCGCAATGGCAGACCTACCCTTAGGGGTTGCTGGGGCGACTATCGTCTCCACTTCCATCTGCCTCTGGCCTCACCAGAATAGACCTGACCAACTCCAGATCAGAACGGGCCTGACCCTCACTATCCGGACCAAAGCCTGCATACTTAATAGGACCCGAACGCTCGACCAACTGCCTCAGGGCACCTTTAAGATCGTCGTCCAGTTCAAGACGCCTCAATGCCTCGAGGAACTCTGTATTTGTCATCTCTAGGGCAGGTATACCATAACGATTCTGTATATAATATCGCAGTATCTCCGTCAATTCGTAGTAGAATTGTTTATAGTGCCCCAGCTCTATCAGTGATGACTTGGCCAGCTTTGATATACGATTCTGTGCCACCTCCCAATAAGGTCTTGCCGGAGAAGAGGTATCCTCCTCTTCCTTCCTTTTCAGGAAAAGCCCCACTCCCAGAAACACAGAAATAATCATTAACAAGAGAAGTACAACATATCCCCAGGGAAAGGGAACCAGGATCATATCCTTTATTGCGCGCATTTGCACCTTACTGACATCCTCAGGCAGAAGCCCCTTTACATCGACTGATACACTAGGTAGAGGATATTCCTCCCCCTTATAGAGAATCTTCAGATCAGCCAACTCCTGCCTTCCCAGCTTAAACACCGCAAGAACATATCTCTTCTCTATCCCCTTATCTATCTTCTGACAGGGCATCTCCTGTTTGATCACAAAGGGAGAAAAATCATCGTGAGAGGGAAACACCAGGTCCAGGCAATCGATATCCCCTGATACATCTATCGTAAAGGTTACCTCTTGTCCCAAAAGCAGGTTATCTTTATCGAAACGGGCCTTAACATCCAGGCCATAGGTCACAGGAGCAAGAGTCAATAGAAAAAGAGACAATGAAACAAACATCCTCTTCATCTGCGCCTCTTCCCCCTGTTTTTGAAAAATGAGATCATAGGCACAAGCCACCCACTGGAAGGAGAAACCGCAATATAATCAACTCCATAGCGCTTAAAGCCATCAAAAAGCCTAGTCCTCTCTTCCTCGAGCTGGCGATTAATCTCATCGACGATATCCTTTCTATGCGTATTAATCATAAGGGAATTGCCAGTCTCTGGGTCCTCCAGGAAAAGCCTTCCAACATTATAGGGAATCGCCAATTCAAAGTCATCCCTAACCATTATTGCTATTACATCGTGCCGCTGGCTTAATATTCCAAGCTCTTTCCAGAAATCGTCTTCACAGAAAAAATCAGAGACAAGGAATACTATGGTACGCTTTTTAAGCACATCCAACAGATAGGTCAAAAGTTCCTTTAATGAACTCCTCTGCGTATTGGCTTGCGCCGTAAGTACCTCCCTCAATATCCTAAGAATATGTTGCCTGCCTCGACGAGAATGCAACGCCGTATAGACCTTGTCTGCAAAGGTAAACAAGGATATCCTATCGTTATTTCTGAGGGAAGAAAAACCCAGCGCACCGCATACCTCAGCGCACAACTCCCTCTTGGTAGGCGAAGACAGAGAAAAGTCCATCGATGATGAGATATCAACGGCCAGGGCAATATTCAACTGCCTCTCTTCAACAAACTTCTTGGTAAAGGGATGCCCCTGCCTGGCAGTCACATTCCAGTCGATGGACCTGACATCATCGCCAGGCATATACTCGCGTACTTCAGCAAACTCTATTCCACGTCCCTTAAAAACAGAGGTATAGGCCCCGGAAAGGGCCTCATCCACCTTTCGTCTGGTAACCACCTCTATATATCTTATTCGCCTAGTAAGTTCTTTTATTTCCATAACATTTCTCTGGATTAGATATCAGAACTTCTGATGTCTCATCACCTTGCCAATCAGCTATTCTCACCATCCTATCTCACAATCGCCTTTCAGGTATATCCAGGAATTTCTTCGGTGTACGGGTAATCTCGCCCTTTATTTTATCATAATTTTTATCCATCACTTCCTTTACTTCTCGACTCTTGGGTGCACGACAGAGATACAAACAGGTATGAGTCAGATTGAATTCGGCCTCAGGCATACCCACTGCATTCAGGGCATAAAAACAGTCCACGGCCAGGCGCAGGGCATTTGAATCCGCAAGGCCAATATCCTCTGATGCAAATATAATCATCCTCCTGGCAATAAACCGCGGATCCTCACCCGAATAGAGCATCTTGGAGAGCCAGTACAGGGCTGCATCCTCATCAGAGGCACGCATCGCCTTTATAAAAGAGGAAATTGTATCGTAGTGCTGATTCGATTTTCTATCATAATAAACGACCTTTCTCTGAAGGACCGCATTTACATCTTCAAGGCCCACCTTATCCGTATCAGAGACAGCCAATTCAAGAATAGCATAGGCCTTTCGCATATCGCCATCTGATGCCCTTGCGATTGCAAATAGGGCCTCTTCCTCCACACTAACCCTTCCCCTCAGGCCCCTATCATCTACTATTGCCCTTTTAAGTCCGGCCAGTACCTCCTCAAGAGAAAGGCGTTTCAGCTCTATTAGTATACAACGAGAATTTATCGCCGGCACCAGGGCAAAGAGGGGATTCTCTATACTCGCACCCACGAAGACCACTGAACCATTCTCTATAAACGGCAGCATAACCTCCTGCTGATTCGAACTGAACCTATGTATCTCATCCACGAACAACATCGTCCGTTTGCCTGTCTCAAAGCGGCTTTTAGCAGATATCAATATCTGACGAAGCTCCTTTACATTTGACATTACTGCATTTATATAGACAAACTTCATCTTCATGTGCCGCGCCAGGATGAGGGCAAAGGTGGTCTTTCCTGTCCCAGGAGGGCCATAAACCACCATTGAGGGGGGACTATCAAGTCCAAGAAGTTTGTCCAGAAAACCAGACTCAAAGAGATGCCTTTGTCCGAGGAACTCATCAAACGACCTGGGCCGCATTCTGACGGCCAAGGGCAGCTTCTTAGGCCTGTCTGTCTCGAACAATTCCATGCGCAACACCGACCAATTCATCCCAGGAGAGGTCATTGCCCTCTAGATACTCTGTTACTCCATTGAGGATAGCCTTGGCCTCATCCCTCCTGTGGTAGAGCAACGACCCCACTCCAACCACCTTCGCCCCTGCCATTGCCATAGCAAGGGCAGCATCCGTACAGTAGACACCCCCCACACCCAATATCGGCAAAGACACCGCCTCATAGACATCCCAGACCCGTTTAAGGGCCAGATGGAATATGGCAGGGCCACTCATACCCGCAACCACCCTATCGAACACAGGCCGCCTGGCCTTAACATCTATTGCCAATCCCTGGAATGTATTTGCAACGGCCACCCCATCTGCGCCAGCTGACTCTACCAGCCTGGCATACTCATCAATGAAGACTACATCAGGCGAAAGCTTTGCTATAACAGGACAGTCAAAGAGCCGTCTGGCAGCCTTTATAATCTTAAAACTCAACTCTTTATCTTGGGCCACCAATCCTCGGGCATTATGTTCGACATTGGGACAGGATAGATTAACCTCAATTGCCCACAGATCCAGAGTAGCCAGTCGTTTAAAACCCTGCAACTCTTCCACAGAATGCACACTAATACTCACTATATAAGGCAGAGACAAGGCCTCCAGTCTGGGAAGGGTCTCATCCAGAAACCTATCCAGCCCCTCATTTGGCAGGCCAATGGAATTCATCATCCCGCAAGGAATATCGTAGATGCGCACGCCCCTGTTTCCAGCACGAGGCCTTAGGGTTATTGTCTTTAACACCACAAACCCAAAGTCTTTAAGATCCAACTGCCCTGCCAATAACTCGTCCACACCAATTATCCCC
>JALVWL010000169.1 GCA_027034965.1 Candidatus Omnitrophota bacterium | reverse complement strand
GTTGGAATAAAATCGCGTGAAATCTATGAGGCCCCAGCAGCAGAGATACTCTATACTGCGCACAGGGAACTCGAGATGCTGGTACTGGATAGAGATACCCTTCATTTTAAGTCCATGATTAGCAATAGATTTGCCCAGTTGGTCTATTTTGGCCTCTGGTTTTCCCCCTTAAGAAGGGCTATGTCTGCGTTCGTGACTGAGACGCAGAGGACTGTCTCAGGTCTGGTAAGACTGAAGATAGGTCCAGGATGGGTAAAGGTCGTGGGACGTAAGTCGAGATTCTCCCGCTATAAAAAGAGACTGGCTACCTACGATAGTACGGATAAATTCGACCATAAGGCAGCCGAAGGCTTTATAAAGCTCTGGGGCCTGCCTTTTGAATAGGCAATCTCAGAGGTAAGGGGATTTATTAATTGAGAGATAATTGATGCCCCTTTATTGGCAGCAATTTTATAAAATTTTTATTAAAAATTTTATGTTTTTGTTTTACAATATGATATGTTAGAATAATTAGATCAAAATTACGCAATAATATTAACTAAAAACTGTAACCAAAGTTTTGAGAATGAAGCATGAAGCATGAAGGATTCTTATTTACTGGGATCTTTTTCCTTCTTAATAAAAAATTTCCTTCATTCTCCATGCTCCATTCTTCATTCTTAAGTTTTAAGTTGTGGATTTGAGATTTGAGATTTGACTTTTGAGTTATCTAAAATGCATAATCCGGTTTAAAATGTCTAGAAAATAGGGAGTGCTTATGGAGATAACGCAGGGGCTTAATATATTTGCCTATCTGAATCTGCTATGGCGGAGGAAGTGGCTTGTTATAGTGCCGATGTTTATTGTTGGGATCGGCGCATTTATAGGGAGTGGTTTTATCCCTAAAGAGTACGTTGCCTCTACACTTATCTTGGTTGAGGAACAAAAGCTTATGAACCCACTTATAAGTGGCTTGGCGGTTTCGAGTAGTGTGCACAATCGTCTGCCCACTACTAAGGAGCAGATATTGTCCTGGAACAGTATGGTCAATCTTATAAAAGAGCTTGGCCTGGATAAACGTATATATACCCAAGAGGATCTCGAGGACCTGGTGAGAGAGTTTAGGAAAAATATATACGTTTCAATGCCTAAGGGTGGCAATGTGGTGCGTATCTCCTTCAGGGGGAAGGATCCGGTTATGGTAAGGGATGTGGTCAAGATTGTAGCTGACAACTTTATATCCCAGAACCTGGAGTCTCAAGGAAAGGAGACGACCACAGCCATAGAGTTTATCAAAAATCAAATTGCCCTCTACAAATATAGGATAAAACAGGATGAATTGAAGAAATATAAAAAGAAGTTGCAAGACTTGTTAATCGATTCTACTGAAAAACATCCCCTGGTCATAGAACTGAGAAACAAGATAGCAAAACTAGAACAGGAATTGAAGAAAGAAGAGGAAAATATTAAGAAGATATCTTCTGCCACTCCAAGGACCGAGCAGGAGAAAAAGGTTTATAGGGACCTAATGGTAGAGTACGATAAGATAAAGTCTTCTGCCGATAATCTGGATGATGAGGCAGATGCTATTGAGAAGGATAAGAGGATTAATGAAGAGATATACGCAATGTTGAAGAAGAGATTAGAGACGGCCAAGATTACTCAGAGCCTTGAGTCTTCTAAGCAGGGATTGAAGTTTAGAGTATTGGATCCTCCAAGGGTGCCCACAAAACCTGTAAGGCCTAATCGAATAAAATATACGGTCTTTGGTGTGGTATTGGGTGCAGCGCTTGGCTTTTTCCTGATGATATTATCAGAGCTCCTGGATACCTCATTTAAGGGGGTTCAGGATGCAAAAAGTTATCTGACGCCTATGGGTAAGGTAATTGGAGAACTATCCAGGTTTAATGAAGAGGAACTGGAAAGAGATGTTCGAAAAATTCTACGATCTAGAAAGAAATCCATTTAATCTGACCCCGGATCCTTCTCTGTTTTTCTTTTCTGAAGGCCACGAAGAGGCGCTTTCCAGGCTAATGTATTCAGTGAAGCAGAGGAAGGGTATGGTCGTATTGACAGGAGAGGTAGGGGCAGGAAAGACTACGGTGGTGAGGAAATTTATAGACTCTCTGGGCTCGTCTTTTGATGTGGTTCTAATCTTTAATACCTTCTTATCCCCCAAACAGTTGATGGAGACAATATTGATGGATCTAGATATTCCTCATAAGCAATCCTATTCTAAGGCAAGGATGATTCGCCTTCTTTATGACTATCTTATAGAACAAAGACGTTTAGCCAAAACAGTAGTCTTGATTATAGATGAGGCTCAGAATCTTTCTCCGGGAGTCCTTGAAGAGGTGAGGATGCTGACAAACCTTGAGACGGAGACCGAAAAATTACTCCAGATAGTCCTGGTGGGTCAACCTGAATTGAAAGACCTGCTATTGCGCAGAGATATGCGTCAGCTTAAGCAGAGGGTGTTTTTACATTATCATCTGTCTTTCTTGTCACATAATGAGGCCTGTTCTTATATACAGCACAGATTACGTCGTTCAGGTGGAAACCCTGACAATATCTTTACAGTAGAGGCCATAGAGTTGATTGCAAGGGCCTCTAACGGTGTCCCACGATTGATGAATCTTATTGCGGATAATTCTTTGATTACAGGATTTGCCAGACAGGAACGACCTATATCAGTTTCTACAGTAGAAGAGGTCTTGACTGAGATGGGATATGATGTAAAGTTAGGAGAGTCTTTATGGGAAGGATAACAGACGCACTGCGAAAGATGAGCGGTGGTGGAGATAGTGGGGGCGATAAGAATAGAAAAAAGAAGAAAACAGATCTTGTGCAGGAGGCCTCTGAGACCATATCTCAAGAGAATGCCTCGAAACTAGATACCAAGGCGCAGGTGATTTCAGGTGTTTCTTATCCGAAGATCCTTTTCGGAGAGGTCTCTCCTAATATATTTTCTTATTATGAAATAGGGCCTTCTATGGTAGAGGAATTGAGGCACATTGCCTCTTCCTTGGATTCTGGTGGAGCAAAGGTCTTTTTGGTAACTAGCGCTTCACCAGGGGAGGGCAAGACAGTTTTCTCTCTAAATCAGGCCATAGTGATAAGCAGGTATTTGGGTAGAAAAGTCCTTTATCTTGATGCAGATTTCAGGGCACTAAAGACCTCATTGACCTACCTTGATCTGCCTGAGTCAAAGTTAATGGGATTGGCGGATGTCCTGTTGAATAACGAGCCAATTGATTCAGCGATAGTGGCGACAGAGGTCGATGGTCTCTATATCCTGCCAAGGGGACAGAAGATTCCGCTTTCACGTATATCACAGGATGTTATGGCTAAACTCTTTTATGAATTGAGGGATCGCTTTGATTTTGTATTTGTCGACAGTTCTCCGGTGAGGATGTTTTCGGATGCACGGATATTGGCGCCTTTTGTTGATGCGGCGATAGTTGTAACTGCGATGAATAGGACTCCTCGTGGTAGTGTGAGGCACGCAGTACAGCTCTTAAAAGATTCCAGGTGCAGTAAGGTCTTTTTTGTCCTTAATGGTATAATAAATTACATCCCTGGCCGTAAAGGCAGTGGTTCGTATTATTACAAAAGTTATAGTAAATAAGATATGCTTCCGGTTAATATAAGGGGGTGGATATGGATGTTCTGATAGCCGACAATGAGAAGGTGGTATGGCAGGGAAAGGGAGACAGTGTTTTCCTGCCCCTTGAGGGTGGCGACGTTGTTGTGATGGAGCATCACAGTCCTATGGTCGGCATCTTGAGAAAGGGGACTTTGAAGGTCTCTGGAGCAGATGGCTTTTCTATCGAGGTTACAAGGGGTGTGGTAAAAGTGAAGGATAATTCTATAGATGTCTTCATTAGATAGGGATAAAGAACAATCTGATATAAAATCGACTTTCAAGTATTTTGCCCTCATCTCCCAGATAGGTTTGCAATTTATCTTTTGTGTACTGCTTGGAGGATTTCTTGGTATGAAATTAGATAAATTTTTCAAGACCATTCCCTTATTTTCTCTAATAGGTTTGATATTGGGGATAATTGGAGGTGCATTTAGTGTCTATAGGCTTATTCTCGAGTCAGAAAAATGAGGTTAATGCCTGTGTCTCAGATGTCTTGCGTTTTACGGGTTATGCTATAGCCATTATAGGTGTTGTTTTATCTGTAGCTGTTGGCTGGAAGATTGGCGCTGCCTACTTTTTGGGGAGCTTGGTATCCATACTTAACTTTCTCCTCTTGCGATATCAACTCGAATTGCTTGTGAAGGATTATTCTCCTAGTGTGAAGCGGCTGTTCCTACCGGTTATAGGTGGGTATGCCTTCAGATTTCTGATGATGGGGATATTCTTATATCTATGCGGCAGCTACGGCGGCATTGTTTATCTATTATCTGCTGGCCTAGGATTGTTATCGGTAAGAATAGGTATATTTATCTATAGCCTTATAGGAAAATTTTGAGTATAATATCAGGTGATATAGGCTGACAGTGTTGTTATAACCTTTTCTAGATGAGGGGCGAATGGGGGAGTTTGGAGTTATAAAGACCATCGATATAGCGATACCTTATATAGGTATTGTCCAGGTAAATCCCACGACAATATTTACTACCTGGGCGATATGCCTTTTCCTCCTCATAGTTGCCTCTGTGGTGAGTTATAAGCTCCGTAAGATACCTTCCAGGTTTCAGGCTTTTGTCGAGATTATATATGAGGCCTTTTATAATCTAACCGTTGAGACGATAGGAGAAGGTGCGGAAAGATTTGTTCCGTTTATTCTAACCCTGTTTCTTTTTGTCTTATTTTCGAACTGGATATCCCTTATCCCAGGCCTTGAGTCACCGACAGCTGATTTAAATACCTGTCTTGGTCTGGGTCTGCTTGCCTTTATTGTAGCCCATAGCTCTTCTATTATGTATAAAGGAATTGGAGGATATCTGAAGATGTATGTCGAGCCATTTCCATTTTTGTTGCCCTCGAACATTATATCTGAACTCGGTAAGCTTATTTCCCACTCCTTTCGTTTGTTTGGGAATATATACGCAGGTGGTATCGTGGTAAATCTTATTCCAGTAATTGTTCTTAAATTGCTGGGAAGTACGGGCATTGTGTTTCTTCTGTTTATGATGCCGCTTTTAAAGGGCTTTTTTGATGTATTTGTGGGCGCGATTCAAGCATTTGTATTTGCATTGCTGGCTGCCGCCTATATAAGTGTGTTGAGGTAAAAGATCCTGGTATACGTTTACTTTTGTAGGCCTTAAAAAGGAGGGAGAGATGGCAGTGGAACAGGCAGTACAGACAGCAGCTATAACTAGTTCTACGGTTATAAGGGCCGCATGTTTATTGGGTGCGGGTCTGTGTATGGGAATCGGTGCTATTGGTCCTGGTATTGGTGAGGGATTTGTCGGTGGTAAGGCCTGTGAGGGTATTGCACGTCAGCCAGAGCTTCAGGGTGTGCTTACCAGGACTATGTTATTGGCCGATGCTATTGCAGAGTCTACGGGCATATATTCCCTGGTAATAGCACTGCTCTTGATTTTTGTTGTAAAGGGATAACTAGTACAGACCGCTATATCCTAAAAGGAGGCGTATGAACCTAAATGCGACGCTTATTGTTCAGGTAATAAGCTTTTTGCTCTTGATGTTCTTGATGGCAAAGCTTCTCTATCGGCCGCTTCAGGATATGCTTGATGAACGTATAAATAAGGTCAAATCAGACCTTGAGGGTGCGCAGAAATTGTTATCAGAGGCGGAGGCGAATCGCCGTGCTGCCCAGGAGATGGTCCATAAGGCCAAAGAGGATGCAGAGATTATAAGGCGCAAGGCCGAACAGGCGGCCGATGCCTATTATCGTGAACAGGTCCTGAAGACCAAGGAGGAGATGCAGAGGTTGATAGAGGATGCCAATTCCGAGATAGCCGAACAGGTAAAGCGTGCAAAGGAGGCCTTAAGAGAAGAGGTGGTGAACATCTCTATTGAGGTGGCATCTAAGATATTACGCAGAGAGGTTCGTCCGGAAGAGCATGAACAGATAATTCGAGAGGCAATAGAAGGCATTGTTGAGAGATAAGGTGACTTTTTGTTATGGATGACAAATTTGTTATTGCAGAGAAGTACGCCGAGGCCTTGTTTGACTACAGCAAGGAGCATTCTATTATAGAGGATATAAAGGCGGGACTGGACCTTATAAAGGCAATTACTGACCTTGATTCAGGGTTTCTGTATTGGCTTTCTGTCCCTGTTATCCCTGAATCAGAGAGAAAGGCCTTGATCCAGGAGGTGGTGGATAGGTTTTCTCTCAATTATGCAATCGCCTGGTTTTTATTTATCCTCTTGGAGAAGAAGAGGATTCGTTTCTTTAAGGAGATCTATTCGAAATTTTTGGTTTTCTATAATACATTCCATCACCGAATAGACGTTGAGTTGGTTACTGCCAGACCATTGTCTGATTCCGAAAGGCAGCTATTCCTGCATATATGGGGTTCTTATCTAGGAAGGTGGATTGAGCTCAAGGAGTCTGTTGATGAGGCTATTATCGGCGGCATAAAGGTTTACTATAAGGGTTGGCTTTACGATGGCTCTATTGCCAAAAGGCTGGAACTTTTAAGGGAGGAGTTGACGCGATGACAATCAAAATCAATCCGGAGGAGATTAGTTCGGTTATCAAGTCTAGATTAGAGTCATTTTCTCAGACCTATGACCTTGCCCAGGTAGGGAAGGTCCTCGAGGTTGGGGATGGTATTGCACGTGTATATGGACTTGAAGATGCTATGTCAGGCGAGCTAGTCTATTTCCCGAAACAAGATATATACGGTATGGTCCTCAATCTAGAGGAAGAGAGCGTCGGCGTCTGTCTATTCGGTGATGATAGCGATGTCCTTGAAGGAGATGAAGTTCGCTGTACTGGAAGGATAGCCGAGGTTCCGGTTGGAGATGGACTTATCGGCAGGGTGGTAAATCCCCTGGGTATGCCTATAGACGGTAAAGGAGAGGTAAAATCAGATAGGTTCAGGCCTATCGAAAGGATAGCCCCTGGAGTAATCGAGCGTCAGCCGGTTAAAGAACCGCTTCAGACGGGTATCAAGGCAATCGATGCAATGATACCCATAGGCCGCGGACAGAGAGAGCTTATTATTGGCGACCGTCAGACCGGTAAGACTGCTATTGCCATTGATACGATAATAAACCAAAAAGGTAAAGGTGTGGTTTGCGTGTATGTTGCCATCGGCCAGAAGAATTCTACTATTGCTAATATAGTCAAGACACTTGAACGATTTGGGGCTATGGACTATACGATAATTGTTGCAGCTGGGGCGAGCGAACCCGCACCTTTGCTTTATATTGCCCCTTATGCGGGTTGTGCTATGGCCGAAGAGTTTCTAGAGACAGGCCGCCACGCCCTTATTATATACGATGATTTGACTAAACACGCCCAGGCATATAGAGAGATGTCCCTTCTTCTCAGGAGGCCTCCAGGACGAGAGGCATATCCTGGGGACATATTTTATGCCCATTCTCGTTTACTAGAGCGCGCTTGTAAATACAGCGATGCAAAGGGAGGTGGTTCCTTGACTGCCTTGCCTATTATTGAGACCCAGGCAGGCGACGTAACTACCTATATCCCTACTAATGTGATTTCTATTACAGATGGGCAGATATACCTTGAAACCAATCTCTTCTATCAGGGAATAAGGCCGGCTATCAATGTTGGTCTCTCTGTTTCGAGGGTAGGAGGAAATGCCCAGGTAAAGGCGATGAAACAGGTGGCAGGCAGACTGCGCCTTGATCTGGCCCAGTATAGAGAGATGGAGGCCTTTGCTCAGTTTGGTACAGAACTGGATAAGGCGACTATTGCCCAGCTTGAAAGGGGCCGCAGGTTAGTAGAGATATTGAAACAAGGTCAGTACAAGCCAATGTCTCTGGCCGAAGAGGTTATGGTGCTCTATGTCGGGGTTAATGGTTATCTTGACGATATCCCTATGGAGAGGATTAAAGAATTTGAAGAGGCATGGCTTGCGGCTTTGAAGACGGATTACAAACAGATCCTTGATGAGATAGAATCAAAGAAAGAGATATCTGAGGACCTGGATGCCCAGATTAAGAAGGCAGTAGAGGAATTCAAATCCGGATTTTTGAAGTGATTACGATTTTAAAGATTGATGGTTTTGAGCTTTTAGTTGTGGTTTTTAGTTTTTGAAGGTGATTATATGAATGTAAGACAGATAAAACAGCGTGCACAGGCCGTAGAGAAGACCAAAAAGATAGTAAAGGCAATGCAGGTCGTTGCCCTGACCAGATTGAAAAAATTAGAAGCAGCAGCACTACATGGGAAGACATATTTTGAGAGAATGAAACTCTTAATGGAAGAGATT
Organism: Candidatus Omnitrophota bacterium; assembly: GCA_027034965.1. GTDB lineage: Bacteria > Omnitrophota > Gorgyraeia > S143-82 > S143-82 > S143-82. The sequence goes on along the minus strand of JALVWL010000169.1, from coordinate 25,858 downwards.
GCCAGAGATCTGAAGTCTTATCATCCATTGCTCCAACCAAGAAAAGATAAAAAGGCGATATGGGTGGCGGTAATCGGAAGCGATAAGGGCCTGTGCGGGAACTTTAATACGAATGTCAATCGAGGTCTTGAAAATTTCATTGCCAGAAACAGCGGAAAAGATCTGGTCGTTATCCCTGTTGGGAAGAAGATATTAAAATATGTTCAGCAGAGGCATCCGGAAAAACTTGGACTCTTTCTGAATAAGATAGACGATAGAGAGGCCCTTAACCAATTCCTGGATCAACTCCAGCAGGAGGTTGTGGAGAAATTTATAAATAGAGAATTAGACGCGTTCTATATCCTCTATAGCGAGTTTAAAGGCCATATCCTGGGTAATATAAGGGAATTGGAGGTATTGCCTCTAGGGGATGTCTCGGATAATGCATCGGGTTATAACCCCAATTTTATATTTGAACCAGACGAAGAGACGGTATTAAGTGGTGTAGTCAAGGAGTATGTCGCATCTCAGGTAAATCAGACGCTTATGGAGTCGCGGGCAGCCGAAGAGTTATCTAGGATGATGGCGATGAAGTCTGCAACAGATGCCGCAGACAAGATGCTGCATACGCTGATGTTGTCCTATCACAAGGCAAGGCAGGCAAATATAACTAAAGAAATAATAGAAATAATAAACGCGCAATGAGGAGGAGTTTATGGGGCAGGGAAGGATAAGGACAGTCATAGGGCCGGTGGTTACAGTGGAATTTAATCCACAGGAGCTTCCAAAGATATTTAATGCCTTGGTGGTCAAACGGGAAGATGGTAGTGATTTGTTGTTAGAGGTATTGCAGCATATAGGTGATAATGTCGTAAAGTGCATTTCGATGTCTTCTACGGACGGTCTTAAACGCGGGATGGAGGTTATCGATACAGGAAGGCCTATAGCTGTGCCGGTAGGGGATGTCTCTTTAGGGAGGATATTTAATGTAATTGGTGAGGTTATAGACGGAGGCAATCCTATCCCTGAAGGGGTCGAGAAGTGGGTCATCCATCGTGATCCACCATCTCTGGAGGAACAGAACACAGATTGGGAGATACTTGAGACCGGAATAAAGGTCATAGACCTATTGGCACCCTACCCTAAAGGGGGGAAGGTTGGACTATTTGGAGGTGCGGGCGTAGGAAAGACAGTCGTTATAATGGAATTGATTCGTAATATTGCTATAGAGCATGGAGGTGTAAGCGTCTTTACCGGAGTAGGGGAGAGGACCAGAGAGGGTAATGACCTCTGGCTTGAGATGAATAAGTCAAAGGTGATAAATAAGGCAACCCTTGTCTTTGGCCAGATGAACGAACCTCCAGGTGCCAGATTTAGAGTGGCCCTTGCAGGACTAACTATGGCAGAATATTTTAGGGATGTAGAAAAGAAAGATGTACTTTTGTTTATCGATAATATATTCCGATTTGTCCAGGCAGGATCAGAGGTCTCTGCCCTTCTAGGACGTCTGCCTTCGGCAGTTGGTTATCAGCCTACCCTTTCTACGGACCTTGGTCAGCTTCAGGAGAGAATTACCTCTACTAGGAATGGATCTATTACGAGCGTACAGGCGGTCTATGTCCCTGCGGATGACCTGACAGACCCAGCCCCTGCAACCACCTTTGCGCACCTAGATGCCACGACGGTATTGTCTCGACAGATAGCAGAGCTTGGCATATATCCTGCGGTGGATCCGCTTGATTCTACTTCGCGTGTCCTTACCCCAGAGGTCGTTGGTAGTGAACACTATCGTGTTGCCCGAGAGGTGCAGAGGATACTACAGAGGTATAAAGACTTAAAGGATATAATAGCGATTCTTGGTATGGAGGAGCTTAGCGATGAGGATAAACTTGTAGTAAGCCGTGCCAGAAAGATCCAGAGGTTCCTATCTCAGCCATTCTTTGTGGCAGAGGAGTTTACTGGACGAGAAGGTAGGTTTGTAAGGGTTGAGGATACGGTCAGGGGCTTTGCAGAGATTATAGAGGGCAAGCACGATGATTTGCCTGAACAGGCCTTCTATATGGTGGGCACAATAGAGGAGGCAATAGAGAAGGCAAGGACACTGGAGGGCAAATAGTGACGGAAAGGAAGAAGAAAAGCAAAAAGAGTGGTGCTGTTGATACAAAGAAAAGCAGCACTGCGTCAGGGCGTGCTAAGAAGTCTGTGACGAAAAAGAATTCGGTTTCGAAGTCCTCGAAAGCAAAGACAAATAAGGCACAAAAGACATCTAATAGAGCAAAGGGACGGGTGAAGAAGACCACGACTTCGAAGACAGGGAGCAGTACTCTAAAGGAGAAGGCCAAAAAGGTTGCCAGAAATAAAAAGGGCCCAAATAAAGATAATGGCAGAAAGGCGACCCGTAAGGGTTCTGCCAGGAAAAAGATTAGAGTGGCCTTTGTTTCTCCTGAGGCGATGCCGTTAGTGAAGGTAGGCGGCCTGGCAGATGTCGTGGGTAGCCTGCCGAAGGCATTGTTACAGCTTGGTGTGGATCCCATAGTTATCCTGCCGGCCTATAGGGATATTTATAGTAAGGGATACACTGTATCTGATACAGGTATAAAAATAAGCTCTCCTGTTGGTGCAAACTGGATAGAGGCCTCTATCAAGAAGATAGAGCTGGGTGGGATAGATTATTATCTGGTTGATTGTCCTGTATTTTTTGATAGGGATGAGGTTTATGGGAACTACGAAGATAACCTGGAGAGGTTTTCGTTCTTTTCTAAGATTGCCCTAGAGTTATTAAAGAGGATAGACTTCAGGGCAGATATCATACATACCAATGATTGGCAGACAGGCCTGTTGCCGGTATTTAAACAGGCCTTTTATTCAGAAGATGAGTTTTTTGAGAATACAAAAACAGTATTTTCTATCCATAATCTTGCCTATCAGGGACTCTTCCCTGTGGATAAGTTCTATATACTGGGCCTTGACTGGAGTTATTTTACATACCAGGGGATTGAGTTCTATGGGAAGATAAACTGTATGAAGGCAGGCATCATATATTCCGACTCTGTTCTGACGGTTAGCCCTACCTATGCAAAGGAGATACAGATGCCTGAGTACGGTTATGGCCTTGATGGGGTATTGAGGGCGAATAGACATAAACTGAACGGTATTTTAAACGGCATAGATTATGATTATTGGAATCCTTGGCGGGATGAGTTTATTTACCAGCATTATGGTATGAAAGGCTCAAGGATGCACTTGAAGGGAAAGGTGGTAAATAAATTAAAATTGTTTGAAGACTTGGGGATCGAGGGAAATAACAATACCGCCCTTATCATTATGATATCTCGTCTGGTGGAGCAGAAAGGTATAGATGTGGCTGTGCCGGTAATTGAGACACTGCTCAGGCGTGGTGGTGTTGTATGTGTTATCCTGGGCAGGGGTGATAGACATTATGAAAGGATGCTAGAGGAGTTATCTGTTCAACATCCTAAACTGTTTAAAGGCATCTTGGAGTTTAATGAACCCCTGGCCCATAGACTTTATGCGGCGGGAGATATGATATTAATTCCTTCCAGGTTTGAACCTTGCGGGCTTTCCCAGATGATAGGGATGAGGTATGGAACAATACCGGTTGCTCGCAAGACAGGAGGGCTTGCGGATACGATTTCGTCAGATAGCGGTTTCCTGTTTGACAGATTGGATTATAATGATTTATTATCTATATTGGATACTGCTCTGGAGGAATTCTTAGAGAGACCCCGGGATTGGCAAAAGAAGGTAAAAGCCGCAATGACAAGCGACTTCTCTTGGGGCAGTAGTGCGAGGCATTATATCAAAGTTTATAAAGATTTATTGAAGGGATGATATTAGCATAGAAGGAGATAAAATGGGATCTAGAATAGCGCCTAGATGGTTAGAAGAGGGGATGAGACTTGCCGCGGATGTTGTTACTGACGATGGTGCGGTTATGTTTCCAAAAGGCAAGGAACTGGCTCGTGAGGATATAGAAAATATTAGAGCTATGGATGTTTCTTGGGTTGTGGTAGAGGGTGATGATATATTCTTTAATGTATTGAAAAAGGAGGCTGAGATAGCCTCGGATGAGATTAAAAGGGCCATTGAAAAGGCCTTTAAGTATTGCAGCTTCTCTCCTAAGGAGACAGAACAATTCAAATTATTGGGAATAAAGTACCGTAGCTTTCTTGCAACTAAGTCCTAGGAGTTTATTTATGGCGAGAACAATACCCGTACATATAAAGCAGAAGTTCGAACAGGTAGTAAATGTCCCAACACTTCCCAAGGTCCTTTCTAAGGTAATATCTATGCTGGGAGAACCAAGGGTTTCTGCTAGGGAGGTCGCAAAAGTGATAAGCCAGGATCAGGCGCTGGTTTCACGTATACTTCGGATAGTCAATTCTGCCTTTTATGGATTTCCCAGACAAATAAAGACGATAGACCATGCCCTGGTTATCCTTGGATTCAATCGTCTCAAGGCAGCTATATTTACTGCCTCTGTCCTTGAGGTCTTTAAGAATGGACAGAATAATATTGGTTTTGACGTAAATGGGTTTTGGGAGCATTCTATAGGTGTTGGGGTTATATCAAAGGCATTGGCCAAACACTTAAGGCTTCCCAATGTAGAAGAGCATTTTATCTTTGGACTCTTACATGATGTCGGTAAATTAATCTTGGATTACTATGGCAAGGAATTTTATGAAAAGGTACTCCCTTTACAGAAGGAAAAGGATATCCCTCTGAGAGAGGCAGAATTGGAGATAATAGGTTTTGACCATTCTATTGTTGGAAGTATTGTCTTTGAGAAATGGAATCTGCCTTATGATATGATAGATGTGGTAACCTGGCATCACGATGTGATAAACTATAATGGAAAGTTTTTGCAGAGCGTGGGTATTGTTGCGGTGGCTGATTTTTTGACCCGTTTGATTGGACTTGGATTCGGAGGGGATAATTTTATTCCACCCTTACATAAAAATGTGTTTTCTATGTTGAATCTGGATTTGATGACAATGGATTACATCATATCCGAAGGTATTTCCCAGCTGGATTCGATGAGAGACTTTTTGGATATTATAAGGGGCTAAAAAACCTTGGGAGGGGAGAGATGACAGAGATGAATAATTCCGGGACAAAGGAACAAGTTCATAAAGATACCGAGATTGTACAGCTAGTAAGTTTTACTCTGGGTGAGGAAGAATATGGGATTGACATTTTGAAAGTTCAAGAGATTAACAGGATGATGGAGATTACACATGTACCGAAATGTGCCTATTTTGTAGAAGGTGTTGTGAACTTGAGAGGTAAAGTGATTCCTGTATTAGACCTGCGGAAGAGGTTTGGACTTCAACCTAACAATACAAAAGAGACTAGGATTATAGTTGTAGATATAGATGGAAGAACTGTTGGATTGATTGTCGATAGTGTTTCTGAGGTCTTACGCCTGCCAAAGGATACGATAGATCCAACTCCTCCAATGATTTCTACTTCTATTGATGCGCAGTGCATAAAGGGCGTTGGAAAACTGGAGGAACGCTTAATTATAATAATAGACATAGAGAAGTTCCTATCGGAAGAAGAAAAAACTATGTTAAATAGTTTCTGATACCCGACTGTATTAAGGGGAATATTTTCTGCCAGAGGGGGGACTATATGAAGATAGTAACCAAAATTCATTTAGGAATAATGGGCAATGTCCTATTTGCTGCCATTGTAGGTTGGATAGCCCATAAGTTTATACATAACCAAAATATGGCATTGGTGGTTAATCTCACGGTTAATATGGTGGTAGCCTATATCTTTGGGTATATACTTTCTCATACGATAGTCAATGCCTTAAAGATTATTCAGACTTCTTTGCTTGCTATGGGTGAGGGGGATTTGAGGAAGGAAATTTCCAATGTATCTAAAGATGAATTAGGGGAATTGGCAATTGCTTATAATAAAGTTACAGGACAGCTGAGGGATTTATTGGGAACTATTCAAACAAATATATCCCGGCTTGCAGCTGCCTCTGCCCAGCTTTCTCAGACCTCTGAAGAGATTAGTAGAGGTGCAGATACGCAGACCAAGGAGACATCAGAGGTAGCGGTGCAAATAGGAGAGATTACCTCTATTATTCTGGAAGTCTCGCAAAATGCTAATCAGGCAAGTGATGCGGCAGATAAATCTCTTGAGATAGCCCGCGAGGGTGTGAATAAAATAGAAGAGAGTATTGGTAAAATGAAGGCCCTCTCTGGGGAGGTTACAGCTGCTGCAAGTACAGCAGAGCAACTCAGAGATAGTTCTCAACAAATAGGCCAGATTATAGAGACAATAGATGATATTGCAAATCAGACAAATTTACTTGCTTTGAACGCTGCAATTGAGGCGGCTAGGGCAGGTGAATACGGTAGAGGCTTTGCAGTGGTTGCGGATGAGGTTAGGCAGTTAGCAGAAAAGACAGCGGAGGCTACAAAGGAAGTTGCAGAAATGATATCCTCTTTGCAGCGGCGGAGTGATGAGGTTATAAATATGGTGGATCATGCAAAAGAAAGGGTGTCTGAGACTGAACAGAACATAGAAGAGACGGGGAAGATCATAAAGGATATGAGTGCCAGGGCTGAGGATACACAAAGATTAATGGAACCAATTAAGGTCTCTGCAGATAGAGAAACAATGGCAGTGGAAGAAATATCCAGGACGATGGAGATAGTTAAGGCAATTGCTGCGCAGGTACAGGATGGTGTTCTTCAAACCAAAGATGCAGCTGAAAACTTGAGCCGTTTATCTAATGATTTATTGCAAATTATTTCTGGGTTTAAGTTCTAAGGAGGAATGTAATGGTCAAGGTCTTGATAGTAGATGATTCTGTCTTTATCTGTAAGGCTATTTCGAGGATCCTGGAGAAAGATCCTAATATTAAGGTTGTAGGATTTGCTCATGATGGATTGGATGCTATTGATAAAATAAAACAGTTTGACCCTGATCTGGTTACCCTGGATGTTGAGATGCCGAAGATGAATGGTATTGAGGCATTGAAGGTTATTATGAGGGAATATCCCCGGCCAGTGATTATGGTCAGTTCATTGACAAGAGAAGGTGCTGCTGTGACTATAGAGGCCCTTTCTCTAGGGGCAGTGGACTTTATCCCTAAAGAACTTTATCAATCAGGCAGTGTTGGAATAAATTTCGAGAAGATCGAACAGCAACTTCTAGAAAAGATAAAGGCGATAGCCGCCAAAAAAACAGCTTTTTCTGCTAAGCCTTCGGCCTTTGTCTACAGTTCATCTTCTAGACCAGAATCTTCTCCGTCTAGCACAGTTGTAACAGAACCAAAATCAGCACCACCAGTTACATCGAGAGGTCTCTTTGATATATTGGTTATAGGTGTCTCTACGGGCGGTCCTACTGCCCTTCAAAAGGTAATAGGGAGGCTCCCTAGGAATCTTCCCATCCCTGGGGTTATTATACAACATATGCCACCTGCATTTACTGGTCCATTGGCCAATCGTCTAAACTCTCTGGGGGGGCCATTGGTAAAGGAAGCCGAGCAGGGCGAAAAATTGGAACGAGGGAAGATATTGGTGGTCCCAGGGGCATATCATCTTCAGCTCAAAAAGATTGGTTCAATGGTTACAGCTGTTTTGAGTGAAGAACCGAAAGATACCATTTATCATCCGAGCATAGATATTACGATTTCTTCTGCAGCAGATATATTCAAAAATAAAACGTTAGCGGTTATCCTTACTGGTATGGGTAAAGATGGCCTTGAAGGAGTAAGAAGGGTTAAGCAGTTTGGAGGTAAGGTAATCGCCCAGGATGAAGGCAGTTCGGTTGTTTATGGAATGCCTAAGGCGGTAGTTGATGAAGGTCTAGCGGATAGGATTGTTTCTGTTGATAATATTGCGGCAGAGATAATGAGGATGATCTAAGGAGGATTGATATGGATATTGAGATGTGGAAGGCCCAGGTAGAGTCCGGGAGCATAGAGGAAAAGAGAGAGGCTATAAGGGTTGCTGGTTCTTTACCTATAACAGATATAATCGATACATTGATTTCTATCCTATATGTAGATAACAAGGCACTTCAAGAAGCAGTCATAGAATTGCTGGTTTCCAGGCCAGATAAACTAGTAGTAGAGAAGTTGATGCCATTACTAAGGGAAGAGAATGCCAATGTCCGTAATGCGGCTATAGAGGTACTGGAGAAAATAGGTCGGGATTATGTTGATCTAATAGGGGCATATCTAGAAGATGAGGATAAAGATGTGCGTCTTTTTGTATGTGATATTATTGGAAAATTTGGGACAGAGAAGGCCCTGGAATATCTATCCAAAGCCTTATATGATGAAGAGATAAATGTAAGGAATTCAGCTGTTATGGGCATAGGCTCTATTGTCAATGAAAAATCGGTTTCTGTCCTTGCAGAATTACTAGAAAGAGAGACTGATACCTGGGTCAGGTTTTCTATAATAGATGCGTTGACCAAGATTGGGCTTGATTCTGCAAAAGAGGTTCTGAGGAAGGCCTTGTATAGAGAAAAAAATGATGTTGTCTTAAAGGCCTTGTTAGATGGTATATCAAAATTTGGCGATGATATATTTATCTACGATATTATGTATGTCTTTGAATTTATGAGTTCTCAAAAACTCTCAGATGTCTATTCAGATATAATTGATTTTGGTTTGAGGGTAGAGACAATCCCGGATGATGAGGCTGTAAGAAAAAAATTTGCAGTATATTTGTTGGCCTACATTAAATATTCCGACGACAGGTGGAATGCCTACAGGGCGGTTAATATTGTATCTAAACTTGGCCCCGAAGCAGAGTGGGTCCTCTTGGATATCCTTCAAACGATTTCAGAGCCGATGATTATAAACTCAGCTATAGAGGGTTTGAGGGAGATAGGGACAGCAAAGGCTCTAGATTTACTTGCTAAGTTTGTGGATTCAGAAGATGAGAATCAGGCTAACCTGACAAGAGAAGCGATTGAAAAGATAAAGGAAAGGACCAATGCCTGAAATAGATGATCAGATAAAAGAAAAAATTGTATCCCTGATTGGAGATCTGGATTCTTTGCCAACACTGCCGCATGTAGCAGCGCAGGTGATGGATCTTACCATGTCTTCCAGGGCCTCGGTGCGGGATATCTCCCGGATATTAGAAGGTGATCCGTCTTTGACTTCCAAAGTCTTAAAGGTGGCTAATTCTGCCTTTTATGGTCTTAAACAACAGGTCAATTCCCTTGAGCTGGCTCTGGTCGTCCTTGGAATGGGGGAGATCAGTCATCTTATTATGAGTGTTTCAGTCTTCTCTGCCTTCCCTGATATACCAGGAAAGGAGACATTTGACAGAGAGAAATTCTGGATACACTCTGCAGCCTGTGGACATTTCGCAAGGATTTTGGCGAAAAGACTTGGCGAACCTATGCTTGGTGGGGAGGTCTTTGTCGGAGGCTTGTTGCACGATATAGGCAAGATTGTTTTGGATGAGAAACGCCATGATGTCTTTACTGACATATTTAATAAGGCAAGAGAAGAAGATCGGTCTATCTACGATGTGGAAAAAGAGGCCCTTGGTTTTACACATGCAGAGGTTGGGTTGGTCCTGGCTCAGATGTGGAACCTGCCTATATCTATTCAGGAGGCAATTGCCTATCACCACACACCAGAACAGGCAGAAAAGGCCCCCTTTACAGTTGGTATAGTTAGGGTAGCGGATCTATTTTGTAAGGCAAAGGAGATTGGGTTTGGTGGCGATAATAAGGGATTTGTATTTAGTGAGGATATTTCTTGGCTTTTGATCCAAAAGGTAAAGCCAGAATTAGCCAACATAGATATAGAAAAGTTCACTTATGAATTGGATGATGAGATAGAGAAGGTGCGAGAATTTATTAATATAACCAGGAGTTAACAGTGACTACGGTAGAAAAGATGGATGATAAGACATTTAAGTCTTTAAGGGATTTTATATATGAGAAGAGTGGTATTTTCTTTTCAGATCAAAAAAAATATTTGATGGAGACAAAGATATTAGAGCGTATAAAAGAAAGGGGCTTTAGAGATTTCAATGAATATGCGTATTTTTTAATGTACTCTAAGGAGTATCAAACAGAGCTTAAGTATCTTTTCAATGCCATAACCATAAACGAAACCAGTTTTTTCAGAAATATGCCCCAAATTAATGCCTTTAAAGATAATATATTGCCAGAGTTAGCCACTCTTCCTGATCGCCAGACATTTAAGACCATTACCATATTGAGTGCTGGTTGTTCTACAGGTGAAGAACCTTATACGCTTGCAATGGTGTGCAATGAGTTTATTCAGTCTAAGGCTCCGGACTGGAAGGTTATGATTGAGGCAGGTGACTTGAGCGAGGCTGCCCTATCTCAGGCAAGGGAAGGTGTTTATAATAGTTATACGTTGAGGAATGTTCCTCCTACCTATTTGGATAAGTATTTTGTGAAGGAGGGGGATAATTTTCGCATCAAAGATGAGATAAAGAAGATGGTGCGTTTTTATCATCTTAATCTTACTAATGATACTTTGATGAGGAGGATTACCAAGAAGGATGTTATATTTTGCAGGAATGTTATGATTTATTTCGACACACCTGTCAAAAAGAAGGTTGTCAATTATTTTTATGATATGTTGCGACCGAATGGTTATTTGATAATAGGCCACTCTGAGTCTTTACATGATATAACCAGGGCATTTAAGATAGTGCATTTCCCAGGGGCATTGGCATATAAAAAGGAGTAAAGGAGGACTGTTATGCCAAGGATATTAGTAGTAGACGATTCATCTACTGTTAGGAAACTGATAATAAATATTCTCAAGAAGGAAGACTATGAGACAGTTGAGGCAGTAGATGGGGTGGATGCTTTGGAAAAACTTGCTCAGAATGATATAGACTTGATTATTGCTGATCTGAATATGCCAAGGATGAATGGTCTGGAGCTCATTCGCACCATTCGTCAGGATCCGCTTTATACAGATATTCCTATAGTTATGCTCACGACAGAGGGCAGTGATGAAGATAAGAAAAGGGGATTTGAGGCAGGTGCAAATGTCTATTTGGTGAAACCTGCACCGCCTTCGTTGATATTGTATAAGATAGGGAGTTTATTGGGCGCCAAAGACCAATAGGGGGTATAAACTATGGATGAAATAATCCAGGAATTTTTGGTGGAATCAGCCGAACTTCTGGAACAGCTGGACTCAGATCTGGTTACCCTCGAGGAGCGGCCTGACGATTTGGATCTTTTGAATAGGATTTTCAGAGCAGCGCATACAATAAAGGGAAGTTCTGGGTTCCTTGGTTTTACTCAAATCTCTCAACTTACGCACCATATGGAAGATGTCTTAAATAAGCTGCGCAAGGGTGAAATGGTAGTCAATCCTACTATAATGGATGTCATTCTTGAATCTGTTGATAAACTAAAATTACTTTTGGATGAGGTCAAAGAAGGTGGGTCAGGATCAGTAGATACCTCTGAAACAGAGGCCAAATTAAAGGCTATATTGTCCGGAGAGGAAGGAGGAGAGTCTGGTATATCTGAATCAAAGGAAGAAAGAAAAGAGACAGTAGCCGCTGAAACTAGTAATGAGGAGAAGAAAGAAATATCCGAACCCGAAAATATTGAGACATCTTCAGGAGAAAAGACAAAGGAAGAGACCGAGACAACAGATAGTATTTCCAAAGGAGAAAAGGAATCAAGTGATATTCTTGCAGAAAAGCTAGCAGATACGCCTAAGGTTGAAACTAAGACTCAAGGGGAAAAGACCCAGGAGATTCAGAAGCAAGCGGCCTCTCCTAAAGTTCAGCCCAGGAAGCCAGTGACTACTCATTCTATTGAGGAGACTATTAGAGTAGATGTTAAAAGGTTGGATGCCTTGATGAATCTGGTTGGGGAGCTTGTATTGGTTAGGAATAGATTAGGCCAGCTGGCAGAGAAAATAGATGCAGAAGTCTCAGATACTGCCCTGATAGATACCTTCAATAATGCTCTGGTTCAATTGGGTTTTGTTACCACTGAGATGCAGCTGTCTGTTATGAAGACCAGGATGTTGCCGGTGCAACGGGTATTTAATAAGTTTCCAAGGATGGTAAGAGACCTCTGTAGGGAGATGAAGAAGGAAGTTGATTTGATAATCCATGGTGAGGAAACGGAGCTTGATAAATCAGTTATTGAGCACATTGGAGATCCCCTGATACATATATTGAGGAATGCGGTTGATCATGGGATAGAGGCACCTGAGGAAAGAGAAAAGAAGGGGAAGCCCAGGCGGGGGACTATAATTCTGTCTGCTTATCAAGAGGGGGACCATATAGTTATCGAAGTGGCGGATGATGGTAAGGGGATAGATATAGAAAAGATAGCTGCCAAGGCAATAGAAAAGGGTCTGATAAAGGAATCTGATCTACAACATATGGGTGAGAGAGATATATTGAATCTAATATTTGCCCCTGGTTTTTCAACAGCTGAGAAGATAACCGATATATCTGGACGGGGCGTTGGGATGGATGTTGTCAAGACAAATATAGAGAAGCTGAACGGTATTATAGAGATGGATACAGAGGTAGGAAAGGGAACTACCTTGCGTATAAAACTCCCTCTGACCTTGGCAATTATCCAGGCCTTGATGGTGAGTTCTAATAAGGATATATATGCTATCCCTCTGGCTTCTGTTCAGGAGATAGTCCACCTGGAAGAAGGCCATATCTACACAATAGATCAACAGGCAGTTGTGCGTATTCGAGATATGGTCATCCCTCTATTGTGCCTGGAAGAGGTATTTGGTGAGCCAGAAAAAATAGAGGATACATCCAGGAGGTATGTTGTTATAATAGGATTAGTTGAGCAGAGAATTGGCTTACTTGTTTCGGATCTGTTAGGTCAGCAGGAGGTGGTTATCAAATCGCTAGGTGGGTATTTAACGAATGTTCCAGGTATAGCTGGTGCGACTATTATGGGCGATGGGCGGGTGTGTTTGATCCTCGATGTGGCGGGGATTATGCAATTGTCAGCACATAGTGTCAGGAGGGTGGCAACAGCCTATGGAGGGTAGTTGTGTCCATATCGGCCCAGGAAAGACGCAAGTATAGCAGGGTAACCTCAGGATTAAAGTTGAGATATCAAGTCCTTCAGATACCTATGATAGGTGGAATGAAGGAGGCCAGGATTATAGATATAAGTGCAGGAGGCGTGGCCTTTGTAGCAGATGGCCAGCTCGATAAAGAAGATGTCCTGAAAATAGAAATCAATATTCCGGATTATCATAAGGCCTTACCTATAAGGAAGGTATTTGGTCCTGTTACCTCTCTGGCAAAGATTGTTAGGCAGTGGCAAAATACCAATGGAGAACACTGTATAGCAGTGAAATTTGTCGACATATACAGTAAGCATCAAGAAGATATATTAGAATATGTCTTGCGAAAGCTGAAGAGGAAAAAATAATGCCTAAGGTATCGCCAGAACATCTCGATGCAGTCTGCGAAATAGATAACATTACCCTTGGTGCAGCGGCTGTAAATCTGGAAAAGTTGGCTGGAATCCAGGTAAAGATGATAAAACCGAAGGCCGTTGAGACTGATTTCAAGTTAGCCTTGGATTCTATATCTGTCAAGGATAAAGTCTTCCTTTTATTCAAGTATGATGAAGGTTATGACCAAAGTTTTGCTTTAGTATTTTCTGAGTCTGATATAGCACTGCTTATTGAGAGACTTTCCCAGTCTATTGGCCAAGAGCTCGATCTAGAGCAAGGACTCATGAAAGTAGGGGAACAGGTAGCCCAGGCAATAGGAGATAGTCTTGCGATGCTTATTATGAATAAGAAGATAACCTGCTCTCCTTATGCAGTTTCAAAAGAGCCGCCCAATGAATTGGGTGATGAACTTGTGTTAGTTGAGATGCAATTTAAGTTAAATGATGGACAGGTCAATTCCCTTTTTTGGCATATGCTTTCTGTTGATCTAGCTAATAGCCTTGCAGCGGATATGCTGGGTGAGATAGATGCCCAGCTGCAGGAATTTGAAGAGAAGGCAAAACAGGAGTCAAAGGAAGAGAAGAAAAAAAGCGATGATTTGATTAAGGTTCCTGATATAATGGCAGAGGTGCGGGTTAGATTAGCCCGTAAGAAGATGTTGTTTTCTGATTTGTGGGAGTTAGGCCCAGGGGCGGTTATTGAATTTCCTCAATACATTTCTCAACCAGTGGATGTTACAATGAAAGACAGGGTGATAGCCAGGGCACAGGTGGTTACAGTGGGGGAAAATTTTGGAGTCAGGATAACGGAGGTTAGAGATTATGCCAAAGATATTAGTAGTAGATGATTCCGCAACAATTAGGAGAATAATAAAAAATACCCTGGAAAAGATAGGGTATTCAGAGGTGATTGAAGCTGAAAATGGTATAGATGCCCTTACAAAACTAAAGGAAGGAGATATTATCCTCGTCCTCACTGACTGGAATATGCCTGAGATGGACGGTATCACTCTGGTGAAGTCTATACGGGCATCTGACAAATTCGGTACGGTTCCCATTATTATGGTAACTACAGAGGCAGAGAAAAATGAGGTCATGGAAGCCTTACAGTTGGGAGTTAATGACTATATAGTGAAACCTTTTACCCCAGATATCTTGAAAGAGAAAATAGAAAAGGTATTGAATGGTTAGGCGCCTGCTAGTCCTTGTTATCTGTGTGTTGGGTCTCAATATTCTAGGGGGGTGTGTTCGGGAGAAGATGGATCAATCCCTACCCTTGCCAACGGCGCCAGATGTAAATTACGAGATTACCCACATCGCTGTACTCCCATTTGGTTCAGATAGTTCAGTTCCCGACGATGTTCGGGAGAAGATCTACAGGGCCTTTATAGATTACCTTATACCCCATAGGGGGGTATTTGTTGTCCATCCAGAGATAGTTTATCGTTTTGTTGATAAAGATAGCCCTATTCTGGATGTAGAAAAGGCAGCTATGGTCGGGGATAAACTAGGGGTCAATGGTATAGTTATAGGATATCTCTCTGATTATTCAGAAAATCCATTCCGAATAACAATAGATGCAACCCTCTATCCTATGGTCAATGTCAATAACTATATCTGCAGTGGCCATAAATCCTATGATCCAGAAGATATTTACATTATTGCCTCTATGAAACAGTATGCCTCTCGTTTTGAATGGAGCAAGCTTCCATTGGGCTGGGAACGCATTAAACTCAATATAGATATTTTTTGTGACTTTGTGGCCTGGGATATGGTAAAATCTTTCTTTTAGAGACGGCTACATTTCTTTTATTTCTATAATAAGTGAAAGGTTATTATGAAAAAACAAGATGTCTTTGATTTTTATACTCGTTATATAATGAATACATATACACGCAGCCCTGTCATCTTTGTAAAGGGCAAGGGTTCGCGTCTATGGGATATAGATAATAAGGAATATATAGATTTATTCCCGGGATGGGGAGTATCTGTTTTAGGGCATTGTCCTTCATCAGTTGTAAATGCCATCAGGTATCAGGCTGCTCGCCTTATCCACCTCCCGAACAATTTCTATCATATTACCCAGGCAAAACTCGCGAGGGAAATAGTAATGAGACTAGGATTCTCTGCAAAGGTATTCTTTTGCAATTCTGGTGCAGAGGCGGTTGAAGCGGCATTAAAGCTGGCAAAGGCCTGGGGTCAGGATAAGGGCAAGAGAGAGATAATAACAATGGAGAACTCATTCCACGGCCGCACAACTGGAGCACTTTCACTTACAGGACAGGACATTTATCAAGAGGGATTTACTCCACTACTTCCCAATGTAAAGCGTGTAAAATTCAATGATATTTCAGCAGTTGAAAAGGCTATTGGCCCTGAGACCGCGGCGATTATACTCGAACTCATCCAGGGTGAAGGTGGGGTCAATGTAGCGGACCTGGATTATGTAAAGGCCTTGCGCAGACTGTGCGATGATAATAATATCTTGCTTATATTTGACGAGGTGCAGACCGGTATCGGTCGTACTGGGAAATGGTATTGTTTCCAGCATTATGGAGTAGAGCCAGATATAATGACCCTGGCAAAGGGCCTTGGCGGTGGTGTGCCAATAGGTGCAATGGTAGCGAAGGATGAGATTGCTGACTCTTTTAAACCAGGTATGCACGCATCCACATTTGGTGGTGGACCACTTGTTTGTAAGGCAGGAATTGCTGTCTTTAAGGCTATTCAGCGTCATCACCTCCTTTCAAAGGTTCAGAAGACTTCTGAAGAGTTGATGGAGCGTTTCCGGGGATGGAAGAAGAGATGGCCGGATAGGGTGATGGATGTTCGGGGCAAGGGTTATATGTTTGGTATAGAACTTAGTTGTCCTTGCCGCAGGATAGTTGAGACGGCTTTATTAAGAGGGGTATTGGTGAACTGCACGCATAGCAATATCCTCAGGATAATGCCGGCACTTAATATTGAACCTAAGTATTTGAAAAAAGGATTGTCCATATTGGAGGAGATATTAGAGGATGAATTTTCTAACACTCAGTGATATAGATAAAGATAGCCTGTGGGAGATCTTAAGGCGAGCGAAATCATTAAAAGAACTCAGGACACAGGGTATAAGCCGATTGGATGTTCTGTCAGGGAAGATAATAGCCCTTATATTTGAAAAGCCCTCTACTAGGACCAGGCTTTCCTTTGAGACAGCAATACTGGAATTAAATGGAAACTCCATATTTATGGGACCAGGCGAGGTTGGACTTGGCAAGAGAGAGGCCATTTGTGATGTGGCAAGGACAGTGAGTCGTTATGTTCATGGAGTAGTGGTGCGAACCTTTGCCCACAAAAACCTGGTGGAATTTGCGGATAATGCAACCGTTCCTGTAATAAATGCCCTTACTGACGAGTTCCATCCCTGTCAGGCCCTAGCAGACGTGTTTACGATTTGGGAGAGATTTGAGTCCCTAGATAGAGTTAGGGTCTGTTTTATCGGAGACGGGAATAATGTCTTGAATTCATTGTTGCTGGCCTCATCTATTTTTGGCTTTAAGCTCGATGTCGTTACGCCTAAGACCCAGAGGCCGGCAAGAGAAGTTCTGGATAAGGCCTCTGATTTATCCCTCAGATATAACGGCCGGGTTGTTTTTGAGGTCCTGGATAATTTTGATAGTCTTGGCACTTATGATGTTGTCTATACCGATGTATGGGTCAGTATGGGGCAGGAGGCCCAAGCCGAGTTGAAGCTAAAAGACTTCAAAGGATACCAGCTAAATTCTTCTATGCTCGAGAGGCTAGGTAATCCTGTAGTAATGCATTGTTTGCCTGCCCATCGAGGACAAGAGATAACAGATGAGGTTATAGATGGACCGCGTTCTGTGGTGTTCGATCAGGCAGAAAACAGGATGCACGTTCAAAAGGCCCTATTGGAGTATATATGGAGAAGATAACAATAGTCCGTGCCATTGTTGAAATAGGCATCCTTTGGTATCTCTTCTATAGGATAATGCAGTTTCTCGAAGGGACGCGTGCCTTCTATGTCATTCGCGGCATTGTTATTTTGGCAGTATTTTTTATATTGTCCAATTGGCTGGGGCTTTATACATTAAACTGGCTGTTAAGCAAGGTCTTCGGTATCTCTATTGTTGTCTTTGTCATTTTATTCCAGCCGGAGCTCCGTCAGGGGCTGGCTCGCCTTGGGCAGAGTCCTTTCTGGGGAAAATTTGCCCTCGATAGAAAAGAGATAGAGCGAGTGGCAAGGGATATTACCATAGCGGTTACTCGTCTGGCCGAGAAAAAGGTGGGTGCACTTATAGCCATACAGAAGAGCATAGGATTAAAGGGATATAGCGATAGTGGAATAAAATTAGATGCAATTGTATCACCAGAGCTCCTGGAGACAATATTCTATCCTGGGAGTCCCCTCCACGATGGTGGGGTTATTATCAAAGAGGATAGGATAGTTGCCTCTGCGTGTCTCTTTCCACTGACAGACAGTGAAAGGCATCCTGATGTAAGGGGGACAAGGCATAGGGCAGGAATAGGTATCTCAGAAGAGACAGATGCCCTGTGTATCATTGTATCCGAAGAGATGGGGACGATATCTTGGGCGATAAACGGTCATTTGAAGATGGCAGTAACACCTGAAGAATTGTATCGATTTTTGATAAAGAATATGGTTTCCGATAACCTTTCCTGGGCCGATATGTTCAGGTTCTTCTTCAAAAACAAGGGGAAGAAGGGTGAGGCAAAGTAGGTGGAGTAATATAGGCCTGCTGGTGATTTCCTTCCTGATGGCATTGTTGGTCTGGTACTATGTGAATTTCCGTGTAATGAACCTGTGAACTCGGTTGTGATTTTATAAGTTATGAAGGTTCGTCTCATTAATTCCGAAAATCTCGAGTCGATGATTCAGGGCCTTGCCCAGCTCTCTGTCTCTACCATCTGTGTTTCTGGTTCCTGCCCGAATAGACCCCAGTGTTTTTCCTCTAAGCGGGTCTCTGTGCTTATTCTTGGCCAGACCTGTACCAGGACTTGTAAGTTTTGTGGGGTTAGAAAGTCCGCAAGAGGAGATAGGCATTTTTCCTATGAGATAGAGGCAGTCTCTAATCTGGTGGAAAGATTGGGTCTGGAATTTCTGGTTATTACATCTGTAACTCGAGATGACTTGCCTGATTATGGGGCTGGACATTTCATTGAGATGGTTAGTGTGTTGAGGGCGCGATTCCCTTTTCTGAAAATAGAACTCTTGATCCCGGATTTCCTGGGAGATGAAGCACTGCTTTATAGGATAACATCCTTGGATGTAGATATAATAGGTCATAATATGGAGACAATCGCAAGGCTCTATCCTATCATTCGCCCGTTATCGGACTATAAGAGATCCTTGAATGTTATAAGATTCCTGGCTGAGAATTCCAGGGCTATAGTAAAGTCTTCTATAATGCTGGGGTTGGGCGAGGAGTTTTCAGAGATAATGGATGTCTTGAGAGATATATATGAAACGGGTTGTCGGGCAGTTTGCATTGGCCAATATCTGCCGCCCAAAAATGGGCTTAATTATCCAGTGCGAAAGTATTATAATGAAAGGGAATTTGATTATATAAGAAGACAGGCCCTGGAGATGGGATTTTCTTTTGTATGGTCGGGTCCGTTTGTAAGGAGTAGTTTTGTAGGGGGGGATAGTGGCGAATAATGTGCACCTGGATATAGGCTCATCATCAGTAAAGGCGCTGGTAGGAAGGCGCAAGTCTGGTAGATTCATTATAGATGCAGTATCTATTGTGCCCTATGATGCGGGTATAGATATATTTAAGAATCTCTCTTCTGCGATAAAAGATGCCCTCTGGGAGCTGGACATAAGAAGCGCGGTCTTAAATGTTTCCATACCTTCTAGTTATTTTTTGTTCAGGTATGCCAGTTTTCCTAATGTCCCCAAAAGGAGACTGGAGGCGGTTGTGGCCTCTGAGGCGGCCAGGTATATCCCTAGCCGCATAAAAGATGCGGTTATCGAGGCAGTTTCATTTGATGAAGGAAGTCTTGTAAAGACACCGGTTCTTTTGGTAGCTATAGATAGAGCGGTTTTGATGTCGTTTGAAAGGGCGATTTACAATGCAGGTTATCGGGCGAGATTGATAACCTTTGAGTCTGCATTAACCGCAAATCTGGTATCCCTTGTATATCCTCTAGAGGAGAAGCCTATCTGTGTAGTTGATATAGGGAAGAGCTCTACCAATATAATGATTCTGGATGAGGATAAGATAAATTTTATTCGGACAGTCGCGATTGGTGGTGTAGATATAGATATCCTTATTCGGGATAGATTAGATGTGGCTATGAATGTTGCCGAGACGATAAAGAAAGGAGAAAGTGCAGTAGCGGATGTGGTTACCCTTGCCAATAGGGTGTTGAATCACATCGCCGATGAGATATATATATCGATAGACTACTATGAAAGTCAGTTTGGTGAGATGCCAGAGAAATTGATATTGACAGGGGGAACTGCCAATTTAAGGGGATTATTGGAATTCTTGGCAGATAGATTGGACCTCGATATTCAATTGTTAAATTTCCCTGAAAGCAGGCTCCTATCTTCGGATCCAGAGGTTCATAATTTTACGGTTGAGCACCTACAAGAACTTACGCCTGTACTTGGGATGATGACACTATGATGGATAAAGAAAAGATACAACAAGGAGTGCGATTAATCCTGGAGGGAATAGGAGAGGACCCTGACAGGGCAGAGTTATTAAAGACGCCCCAACGAGTGGCGGATATGTTTGAGGAGATATTCGCAGGTATAGGTGTTGATGCGGCCTCTGTTTTGGATGTCGCCCTGGAAGAGAGGCATGATGAAGTCGTGCTCATAAGGGACATCGCCTTTCATTCGATGTGTGAGCACCATCTCTTGCCGTTTATGGGCAAGATACACATTGCCTATTTGCCTGGGAGGGGAAGGATTGCTGGCCTAAGCAAGATAATCAAGGTTGCAGAACTGTTTTCGAAGAGGCCGCAACTCCAGGAAAGGCTGACCACCCAGATTGCCGAGAGCATAGAGAACAGGTTGAAACCGATCGGTGTTATGGTAGTAATAGAGGCAGAGCATTTGTGTATGAGTATGAGGGGAGTGAGAAAACCAGGCTCGCTGGTTATTACAAGTGCAGTGAGAGGCATCTTTAGAGAGAACGAGAAGACACGGAATGAGGTCTTGAGCCTTTTGCTGAGGAGGTGAATATATGATAAGCGTAGTTGTGGATGCATTGATATTACTTGTGATTGTGATATCTATTTTGAGCGCTGTGAAGCGGGGACTTCTAGTCGGGATATACAATGTTATAGCAGTGTTGTTTATCCTCTTATTTTCGTTGCATTTTTATCCTCGTGTTACAGATATTGTTAAGGTCAAGATGCCGGTTCTTCCGACAGGTTTTGGCGATTTTATTGCCTTCGGATTACTGTTTACTGGTCTGATGATAGTAATACGATTATTTCGGGAGTTGCTGCTATTCTTTCTTGCTGGCAGTCAGGTAAGCCTCTTTGAAAAATTATTCGGTATAGTCCTTGGTTCTATTGCTGGTATATTAAGTGCATCTCTGTTTACCTTCTGGATATACCTGTCTCCCTGGAAAGCCCTGGAGGGCTCTATCGAGAAGACTAGATTGGCTAAACATATATATAGCCTGCCTGCCTATGTGTATACCTTGAGTGCTGATTATGTTATTCGGCCCTATTTGAATAGGGGTTTTGTCCCAAATAAGCTTGTATATATAAAAGACTTGACGAAGAAATGATTTCGAAATATGCAATAGAAACTCAAAACGCAAAACTAAAAACCACAACTCAAGTTTTGAGAATGGAGGAGGAAGAAGGGAGCATGAAGGATTTTTATTTACTAGGATATTTTTCCTTCTTAATGAAAAATTTCCTTCATTCTCCATGCTCCATTCTTCATGCTTATTTTTAGATAAGAAAAGAGATGTTTGATTAACCAAGTGATGGAAGATGAAGGATTTTAATGCATAATCCGGGATAATCCGGGTTTAATGTGTAAGTCGAGATGATGATATAGAAGATACTGAAAGGGTATTGCATATGGATATGAATATTATCCTTTTCGCTGCGTCCTGTTTTGGGGCCGGGATGTTGGCTAGTCTGACACCCTGCGTCTATCCGGTTATCCCATTGATTATAGGTTTTATCGGTACCAATGCAAAGAACTGGAAGGAGGTCTTCCTATATTCCTTGGGCTTTATCCTTGGGCTTAGCAGTGTATATACAGGCCTTGGATTATTGGCTGGATTGGCAGGTGTTTTCCTAGGCAAATGGGCCGGCAGTCCCTGGATATATTTATTTATGTCGGGCGTATGCTTTATTGGAGCATTTCACTATTGGGACATAATTAAGCTGCCTTTTCTTAGATTTTCCCAGAAGGTAGAAGAGGAATTAGGTTTTATAGAGTCATTGATACTTGGGGCAGGGGCTGGTATTATGGCGACTGCCTGCAGTACCCCAATTGTACTTACTATATTGTCTTATATCGCAGGCAAACAGATGGGACCGGTATTGGGAGCTGTCTTGTTGTTTATATTCTCACTTGGGATGGGCAGCGTATATCTGTTGATTTCGGTTTTGGTAGGTGCAATGAAGTCAGTGCCAAGGCCTGGAAATTGGATGAATCTAATTTATTCGCTTTTCGCTTGGCTTTTATTCCTATTAGGGGTATATTTTACATTCAGAGCAGGGAGGTTATGGTGAAGAATATAGTGTTGATTATACTTTGGACAATGTTGAGTATAGGAGGACAGCTGTATTTGGCTTATGGGCAGGTATTGGATGACAAGATAAAGGCCCCGGAGTTCCGTTTAGCACCTGTAAATATCCAGTCGGGCCAGGACTGTATCATTGGGAAGGCCCTTGAAGATAAGGAGTTTACCGTGATATTGTTCTGGACAACCTGGTGTCCACATTGTGCCAGGGCCATTACTGATATGAATGATTATAATAGTCAATATGGAAATGAGATTAAGTTTTGTGGAGTTGCCCTGGAGCAGGATATTGGAAAGGTAAAAAATTACCTAGATGCCAGGGGAATAACCTTTCCTGTGGGGATAGATAGAGATGGGGTTGTTGGCTATATGTACGGAATTCGTGGTGTGCCTACGATAGTTGTTATCGATAAGGATGGATATGTCTTCGATTATGGTTTTAGCCTGAGGGGTATAATGAATCGAATTATTAATCGATTGGAAGAGACGAAGAGGTAATTTGGGATTATGCAGTACAGAGTAGAACTTTACGACACAACTTTAAGGGATGGGTCTCAGAGTGAGGGTATCTCCTTCTCTGTTGAAGACAAGTTGAGGATTACAGAAAAGCTTGATGAACTTGGCATTCATTATATAGAAGGAGGTTGGCCTGGTTCTAATCCAAAGGATATGGAGTATTTTAAAAGAGTAAAGGATCTTAATCTTAAATCTGCGAAGGTTGTTGCCTTTGGGTCCACTCGGAGGGCAGATAATCCTGCCAGCAGGGACAAAAACTTAAAGGCATTCCTGCAAAGCGGTGTGGAGATAGTTACCATATTTGGCAAGACCTGGGACCTTCATGTAAGAGATGTATTTAAGATACCCCTATCCGAAAATCTAAAGATGATAGAGGATTCTATAAAATATCTTGTTCGTCATAATATCAGAGTCTTCTATGATGCAGAACACTTTTTCGATGGATACAAAGACAATCCAGCTTATGCGCTTGATACCTTAAAGGCCGCTGAGGCAGCCGGGGCCGAGATAGTGGTGCTCTGCGATACCAATGGTGGTACGTTGCCTTCCGAAGTAGTGGCTATAATAAATGAGGTAAAGGGGAAATTGTCTATCCCGATAGGTATACATTCCCATAATGATTGCGGGCTTGCGGTGGCCAATTCCATTGCAGCGGTTGAATGTGGGGCTGTCCAGGTGCAGGGTACGATGAATGGTTATGGAGAACGTTGCGGGAATGCCAATCTTACCACGATTATCGGTGTCCTTGGCGCTAAGCTAAAGGTTCCTACTATCAAAAAGCGAACCCTGGCCAGACTCACAGAGGTGAGCCATTTTATAGCAGAGGTGGCTAATATGCAACTACCCAATAATCATCCATTTGTGGGTAGGAGTGCCTTTGCCCATAAAGGTGGTGTCCATATAAATGCAGTTATGAAAAATCCTCGCACATATGAACACATCAATCCAGAGATCGTGGGTAATGAAAGACGCATACTGGTCTCTGAGTTGGCCGGCAGGTCTTCTCTCTCAATGCGTGCCAAGGAAATGGATATAGAGCTCGATAGGAAGTCTGCTGAGGCAGATAAGGTGATGGCCCTGCTTCAGCGCCTAGAATACGAAGGATACCATTTTGAAGTAGCAGAGGCATCTTTTAAGGTCTTGCTACATCGCGAGGTAAAGAGGAGAACGCCATTCTTTGATCTGCTTGGTTTCAGGGTGATTGTGGAGAAACGAAAGGATGGAGAGATTTTGACAGAGGCCACTATCAAGATAAAGGTAAAGGATAAGGTCGAATATACAGTAGCAGAAGGAGATGGCCCTGTCAATGCCCTTGACTTTGCCCTCAGGCAGGCCCTTAAAAAGTTTTATCCACAGATAGAGGATATGCATTTGACTGACTTTAAGGTCAGGGTCCTTGACGGCAGTGAAGGAACGGCTGCCAAGGTCAGGGTCTTGATACAGTCTCAGGATAGTGAGGAGTCCTGGACTACTATAGGTGTCTCAGAAAATATTATAGAGGCATCCTGGCAGGCACTGATCGATAGTGTTGAGTATAAGCTTATTAAAGGTTAGTTGATCTGCAATATATTTTTTTTCTTGACATACCTTGCTTTGCCTTATAAAATCAAGGCTTATCCGTGCCGGGGTTTATTGTGCCCACGTAGCTCAGTAGGCAGAGCACATCCTTGGTAAGGATGAGGTCACCGGTTCAAATCCGGTCGTGGGCTTGAACAGGAAAGGGTAGTCAGGTATGAGAGAGCCAATTTCTTTGGAATGTACTGAGTGTAAAAATAGGAATTATCATTATACGAAGAATAAGCGCACGAATACTGAGCGGTTGGAGCTACGCAAATATTGTAAGTATTGCCGTAAACATACGGTCCACAGAGAGGTAAAGAAAAAATAGGCCTGTAGCTCTAACTGGCAGAGCGGCGGTCTCCAAAACCGCGGGTTGGGGGTTCGAATCCCTCCAGGCCTGGTAAAGAGAATGGCTGGATATGATAGCGAAAGTAAGGGATTTTATAGGAGCAGTAAGGGCAGAGTTAAAGCGGGTCTCATGGCCGTCTCGCAGGCAGCTCTTGGTCTCCTCATCCCTGGTTTTGTTTGTAACATTTTTGTTAGCGGCCTATTTGGGAATAGTTGATTATATTATATTAAAGGTAATTAATTTTATATTGAGGTAGCTTTATGGCAAGACGCTGGTACGTACTGCATACACAAACAGGTTCCGAGTATAAGGTCAAGGCCTTGTTAGAGCATAGGATAAAAACGCTTGGATTGGGGGATAAGGTTTCAAAGGTATTTATTCCTACGGAGCAGGTCTCTGAGGTAAAGAAGGGACAGAAGAGGATAACCGAAAGAAAGTTTTTCCCAGGATACATACTGGTTGAGGTGGACCTGGATGAAGAGACCTGGTATGCGATAAGAAATACCCCTGGAGTTACTGGTTTTATAGGGGCTGGGAATAAACCTACGCCTCTTACAGAAAAAGAGGTTAATGAGATTATGCGTCGTAGTGAGGAGGCCCAGGAGAAACCGACTCCTAAAGTAATGTTCTTTCCCGGAGAGGCAGTGCGTGTGGTTGAAGGACCCTTTCTTAATTTTAGTGGGGTTATAGATGAAGTATATCCTGATAAGGGAAAGGTAAAGGTCTCAGTTGCTATATTTGGTAGGACCACACCAGTAGAGTTAGAGTTCTGGCAGGTAGAGAAGATATAGAATTAAGGAGATAGCTTATGGCAAAGAATGTGGTTGCTCAGATAAAACTTCAGATACCAGCAGGACAGGCTACCCCTGCACCACCTGTGGGACCTGCATTGGGACAACATGGGGTCAATATAGGTGCCTTTGTTAAGGATTTTAATGATAAGACCAGGGATAAAGAGCCAGGTCTTATTTTGCCCGTGGTCATAAATGTCTATGAGGATAGGAGTTTTGATTTTATTATAAAGAGCCCTCCTACCTCTGTGTTGATAAAAAAGGCATGCGCTATAGCAAAGGCCTCTGGTACTGCGGGCAGAGAGACCATTGCCCAGATAACCAGGGACAAGGTAGAGGAGATTGCCAAGCAGAAGATGCAGGATATGAATGCTATGGATCTGGAGGCAGCGGTTAGGATGGTTGAAGGAACGGCAAGGAGCATGGGAATAAAGGTGGTT
>JALVWL010000168.1 GCA_027034965.1 Candidatus Omnitrophota bacterium | reverse complement strand
AGTAGAAATAAGGTGAAGTTACTACGCGTCAAGCTCTCGATCATATCACCGGGCTACGACACAGTAATTCACTCACCAAGACCAACGCACCCCGCAATAATGCCTGGCTCCATCATAGCCTTAGCCTCACGCGACAGAGACACCCTCGAGAAAGTATGCATGGAAGGCCTAGGAAAATGGGCGAGGCTAGGGTGGGGTACATTAATCCCAATACCTCCAGCAACAACTGGCTTTAAAGTAAGCCTAGCCTAGACCAAATCCATACGCGTTATCCCTACCAGCTAAGAACTATAAGCCATAAGATAACAAACAAGTAGAACCACCTTACGAAACTGGGCAATCACGCAAACCAATCCTAAACTAAACAATTACCTCAGAAACACAGCCCTTAATCTTGTAGGCAACCACTCTTGGTAGTCGACCTCCACCCACTCCCTTAGCTTCTCAAGCTCATCACCTTCAATGATAATGCCGTCGCTTAAGAGAATTTGTTTTCACTTGTACTAAGAACATGGGTTGGTCGCTCCCCTAAGCGCTCATTTCACTCATTTTAGTTTGTTCTTGGTGTTTTTGAGTAGGATTGAGTAGGTAGTGAGAAGCTCTGTCACCTTAGCAGGTGTTTTAATTTATCATAAAATCTGTCTCTATGCCCTATATCAACAATTATTATGGTACATGGCTTCAGTTGGTATGCTATTCTATAATCTCCTATGCGGGTCTTACAAAGTTCTCTTAAGGCCCCTTCGAGTCTTACCTCACATAGGGATTCTCGGATAACTCTCTTAATCTCTCATTGATTCCCTCAGCTGGATCTTTAGGAGCTCTTCTAAGGAATCTTTCTGCGCTCCTACTTAGCCTGACTTCGCAGGTCAATTACTACTACCTCTTAACACGCCGAGCTCAAGAAGCTCCTTATAGACGTCATCTTTTACAAGAATATCTAGCGTGTCTATGTAGTCCTCAACCTCCCTAACGTACCTCCTACATCACTGAGCCATCTTATCCCTATTCTCATCCCTATAGTTCTTAACGACGCCTAGTAGGGCGGCCGTAGAAGCTACCCAGGTGAACGTGAGGTACGCAGTATAAGTAGCAAACTCCATAAAAGCCTTGAGGTCCCTATCAATAACTCTCTTAATGAATCCATCAATACCTAGCTCAGAGACCCTCTCAATAATCCGTCGGTCGCGATCGATGAGAGCCGATAACCCGCAGACGAGATCCTCAGCAAACCCATACCCACTCCCTTAATGAGCTTAGTTAGGGCCATACCGAGCCTTTCCTCTAAATCAATAAACTCACCTAATGCGGCGCGATCCGTACGTGAGAGTATTGACTGCGTGAGCTCAGCTAGTGGGAGAGCTATCCTAGCCCAGAACTTCTCAACTAATAAGTGAATCTCACGTTCAAGCCTATCAGTACTTAAAGCCCCACTAAACCTCATTCCTTAACGCTTCACTAAACACTCCATCGAGTTCCTTAGCAAGACCCTCACCAATAAACTCCCTAAACCTCTTAACAACATCACGTATGCCCTCAACATAAACATCCCCACTAATACCACTAACTAAGGAAGACCAAGACCCCTAACCCACTCACGACCATAAATAACAACTACAGACATACAGCTTCCTCCAACTAACCCAAGCCGTAACAATCTATAAAACCTGCATGATCAAACCCTCACCACCTACGGCAGGGGTAGAGACTAATGCCTTGAAACGTCAGTGTTCAAGATTCCGAGCACCCACCTCTCAAGACGCACAAAGGATTTCCCAATATTAAATCCGGGGCTGAATCGCTAGCGCGCGCTCTTCAAGTTATCTATGGCTTCAGGAATAGGGAGTGCTTCCACCCCCGAATGTGATAATGTTTTTCATGGCGGGCCCACATCTATGGTTTAATTCATCAGTCACTCGCCCATGCCGAGGAAAAACGCGCTCCACCATATCGGCGGTAGGCTCTGAGCACAGCTACGGGATTGCGAAGGCTCCTCGAGAGCGGCGCTAGTAAAGCAATTATCGGAAACAGCACACATTAACTAGGTAGCTCGGAGAATCGCTGGGTAGTACGTGAGGCGGTGAAACCACTTTCCAGGATC
>JALVWL010000167.1 GCA_027034965.1 Candidatus Omnitrophota bacterium | reverse complement strand
CCTCGACAATCCAATTATGACCATGTAGATTCTCACAGGAACCCTGATAATTCCTCAAGTTGTGGGCACTGGAAAAATACCCCTTAACCTTGATATAAAACATAAGCATCCTCCTTTTTCACCTTTATATTAGGTCTGCCCAGAAACATACCCGCCAGTCTCTCGAAGTTGTAAGGGAGATCCGAGACATAGATCCGCAATCGTCCCTTTCGTCTGTTCGTCGAACTCAATCCCTTATCTTCTAGAAAGGCCTTGGTGCTCAAGGCCACTGCCCTCGAAGAAGACAGCACCTTAACACCTCGACCAATGACCTTTTTGATCTGCCTTTCTATTATAGGATAGTGTGTACATCCCAGCAACAACACATCCGGCCCAAAACGAATTATGTCCTTCAATTGATTCCTTATAATCTCGCCTGCCAGATGCCCACTGGTAATCCCTGACTCTATCATAGGTACAAATAACGGACAGGCGACTGACTTTACCTTTATACCAGGAGAACGCCTGTGTATCTTCTCAGGATATATCCCTGACCTGATCGTTGCCTCGGTCCCTATCACGGCAATTCGTCTTGGTCTTCCTCCTACGGCCATATCTATCGCCGGATCTATTACACCTATAAATGGGATATTGAAAAGAGAGGCAAGGTAATCCAATGCAAGACTGGTAGCAGTATTGCAGGCAACAATGATAAGCTTGACCCCCTTTGAGGAGAGAAACAGCGTGTTTTCGACTGAGAAACGCCTGACTGTCTCAGAAGACTTATTGCCATAAGGAAGCCTTGCAATATCCCCAAAATAGATCAAATCCTCATTGGGCAGGACATCCAGCAGTTCTTTAACCACTGTCAGACCACCTAATCCTGAATCAAAGACACCAATAGGCAGATTTGAACTCATTGTATCCTCAACTCCTCGAAATAGGAAATCAACCCCTCAAATATAGCCCTTGCAATGCGATCCCTATAGCCAGGGCTGGCCAGGCGGCTGGCCTCCTGAGGATTTGAGACAAATCCCACCTCTATAAGCACTGAAGGGGCATTGACCCATTTGAGCACATAAAAAGGCGCCCCTTTTGCCCCTCGATCAGGACTCTGCATTATCCTTGCTATCTTCTGAGATATCTTTCTCGCCAGGCGCCTTGACTCAGCGCGGTTCTCTGTATGTATCATATCCCACAAAACCACCTTTAATTCAGAATCAGGAACTCTTCCCTCGATATCCAACACCCCATTCTCCTGAGAAACCACTGCACGATTCGTATCATTGACCTTCTCACTCACATAATAGACCTCTATCCCTCTACCCCCAGGATTTCTACTGGAATTGGCGTGGATGCTCACAAATACATCCGGAGCCCATTTGTTAGCCAGGTATGCCCGCCTCTTCAAGGTAATATAAACATCCTTATCCCTGGTCATACGTACCTCTGCACCCGAAGAGACCAGGTATCTCTTTAACCTGTGCGCTATATCCAGGACAATGTCCTTTTCCTTTAGTCCATTTCCTATCGCCCCTGGGTCCTTTCCTCCATGCCCAGGATCTATCATCACCCTGATAGGTCGGCCTTGTTTGATCCGCCCAATATTCTTCACATAAGAAAGCAAGGCCTTGCTTACAAATACCTTGCCTGTCTCACACCTAGTGGGTAATGGCATCCTGACAGCCTTTTCGTCTATCTGAAGCCACTCAGACAAACAAAGCACCTTGATCTTCCTGCCATTAAGGTCAAAAGAATATACTGCCCCAATGTTGTCTTCCTGGCGGAGGCCTCGTCCCTCACAGGAGGCACAGAAATAATCCTGCTTTACAGCCTCCCTTCCAATCACAGCAGGGACACCTTTGTGCTCATAGCGCCTCACTCCAGGACCACAGCCCTGCATAAACAATAAAAGGGAAGCAATGCCAATGATTCCAATAATGTAATTTCTCATATCACCCCGGATTATTCCGAATTATGCATTAGAATTCTTTTTCTTCCATCTTATAATAACTCAAATCTAAAATCTCAAAAGTCAAATCCATGTACTGCTCCCCGTTAGTCAAGTTAAATTTTCGCAAAAGCCAAACATTCTTTTTCAAATTCACAAGGTGTCTTGTAA
>JALVWL010000166.1 GCA_027034965.1 Candidatus Omnitrophota bacterium | reverse complement strand
TACCCTATCACAACTATACTGGCAATGAAATAGCAAGATACGAAGGGTTTTATGCAACGGTAATATATGCCTATCTGCAGAGTCTGGGATATGAGATGAGGGCAGAAGACGTAACGAATGTAGGCAGGGCAGATCTGACGATGATAATGAAGGATAAGATATACATCTTTGAGATAAAGGTAGACACAAAAGAAAGCCCAATAAAGCAGATAAAAGAGAGGCAGTATTATAAGAAATACGAAAACCAAAACAAGCCGATATATCTGATAGGGATAAAGATAGACAGTAAGGAGAGGAATATAGTTGGATTTGAATGGGAGAAGATGAATTGAGGATGGAGAATGAAGAATGAAGAAGGGGGGAGTGTTATTATTTAAAAAATTTTTCCTTCATCCTCCATTCTCTATGCTTATTTTTCGTAGTTACTACTAGGGGAGGGCATATGGATGACCTTTTTTCGGATTATCGTTCGTCTAAGTCTACCCGAAAGGGTAAGAAAGGGTCTGTTGTAGCTGAAGGGGTATTTATATCCCCTGAGATGTTTGTTGGAGCGGTTATATTGTTCATTGTAGGACTGGTTCTGGCCTTTTCTATAGGTGTTGAACAGGGAAAGAGAATTTCTACTTCGGATGGTATTGTTAAGGCCGATAAAAGTGTTGTTGCCCGGACAGAGAAGGCAACTCAGACAAAGGAGCGGAAGAAGAGGCATATTAGTTCACGGAAGGCCAAACCAAAGTCTCAAAAGGCAGAAAACACTAATTCTGCCAGGACTAGAGAAGAAGGAATTTCTCCAGGCAGATATGCGGTGCAGCTGGTCGTTTATAAGGATAATAGATATGCAGAGAAGGAGTTGCAATATCTGAGCAAGCAAAAATATCCCTTCTTTAAAGAAGAAAAAAATGGTAAAATTATAATTTGCGCTGGTCCTTTTAGGACTATAGAAGAGGCCAAAAAGGCTGCTTCTCGATTGAGGTCTCGGTATAAGGATTGTTTTGTGAAGTTGTTAAAAAAGAGATAAAGGAGGAGAAGGCGATGTCGGTTCATCCCAGTCTGAAATTGAGAGGGAATGCAAAAAAACGTTCTGTCCTGCCCAGGATAGAGAGGTTGAAGCTCCTGAAGATGGCGGATATGTGGAAGGAAGGACAGAAGGTATTTGGCCTACCCAAAACAGATCCCATCAAGATAAAGGCAAAGATAAAGTAGGGAGTCCCGGATGCTGTCTCGGGTTGTCTCTCTGATTTTTGGGTTATCTATTTTCTTTTGTAGCCTTTTGGGTGCACAGGATACCCCTTTCTGGGCAACGGTTATAGCTGATGGCGTCAATGTTAGGGCGGACTCTACTATATCTTCTCAGGTCGTGACCCAGCTCTCGAAGGATGAGAAGGTCTATATTGTGGGTGGAGCTTATGAGTGGTTTAGGATACAACTGCCCCCCTCCACAGAGGTCTATGTCTATAGAAAATACATAGAGGTTAAGGGCAGCCGGGCAAAATCCCTGGCAGACAATCTAAATGTCAGATCCGGACCAGGCCTTTCCTATCCCGTGCTTGGACAGGTCTCCCGGGGGAATGTGTTTCGATTCAAGAGATTTTCAGGGGATTGGGTATGTGTGCTGGCTGGCGATAGCAGGCTATATGGCTGGGTGCATAAGCGTTTTCTGAGGCCTTTGGGCTATTCGAAAAAGACGATTGCGACTGGCAGCGCATCGGACAAAAAGGCAGCTTCTTTGGCCCGGAACACTACTGCTTCTAAGTCTGGCTTAGAAGAGGGTGGCCAGGGGAATGTTTCTTTGGATATGCGCAGGGAAGAGGGGTTTATACGTGAGGCTTATAAAGATAAGGATGGGGATTCTGCTTCTGAAACAAAAAAGGGTGATTCGGATCTGCCTATTGCAAAGGGAGTTGTAGAGGAGATGGGGCGCGTTATAGGGCTTGATTATGACTATAAACTGGTTGATGAGGATGGTAAGGTTCAATATTATCTTTCGGCTGACAGTTATATGATAGCGCCTTTTAGTGGGCGTAAGAGTGCTGTTTACGGAGAGGTGGTAAAGGTTGAGGGCAATGTACCAGTATTGAAGGTGGATAAGATAGAGAAGTTGAGGTGAGCCTATGTATAGGG